>JANMIV010000476.1:0-11648 GCA_031375995.1 Bacteroidota bacterium | reverse complement strand
CGGAAATGGAGAAAGGCAATTAATTTAAAAACTTGTATAAGCATTGAAAATTACTAAGTTTGTTTAAAGTAAAAGAAAACTTTCATGAATACTCTTTATGAACAAGATAGGTTAAACAAATTGTTGGAATATCAAATCCTTGATACTCCAGAGGAGGCAGATTTTGATGACCTTGTTATGCTGGCTTCTAATATTTGTAATACTCCCATAGCCCTTATTTCATTAATTGACGATAAAAGACAATGGTTTAAAGCCCGTAAGGGTTTGTCGGTAAGAGAAACAAGTAAAGAAATTTCATTTTGCCAGCATGCTATCCAAAGCAATGATTTATATGTTATTGAAAATGCACCTCATCATGTTCTTTTTGCTTCCAATCCATTGGTAAAAGGAGATCCCAATATTGTATTTTATGCAGGAATGCCATTGACTACCTATGATGGGTTTAATTTGGGGACTATTTGTGTAATTGATAAGGAAGTAAGATCTATTAATGAGCAACAAAAAGAAGCACTAAAAATTATAGCTAAACAAGTAATTAAACTGCTTGAGTTAAAATTAAGCATTGAACTAGGTAAAGGTGTTACTAAAAAATTAGAGGAAGTAGCTTTAGAATTAAATGATGCCAACAAAGTAAAGGATAAAATTTTTAGTATTGTAGCTCACGACTTAAGATCGCCATTGCGTAATATCAATTCCATACTCGATATGTATAAAGAAGGTGATGTGTCGGAAAAGGAGGCAGGTGATTTAATGCATTCTCTTAGCCGTAAGGTAGAAGAAACAGCCGATATGATTGATAATTTACTCAATTGGGCAAAAATGCAAATAAATAATACGGAGCCTTATGTGGAAGATATCAATTTATTGACATTAATAGAATCAAAGGTTCAAAAGTTTTCTCTCAATGCACAAGAAAAGGAAATTTCTTTTGAAGTGCAAATTGCAAAAGACTTGAATGTAAAATGCGATATTGAAATGCTTAGAATAATATTGCGCAATTTAATTAGCAATGCTATTAAGTTTAGTCCAGTAAAAGGATGTATTGTTTTAAGTGCTTCAGTAAAGAACAATCAGGCTATTGTTTGCGTGGAAGACAGTGGTGCAGGAATTGTTAATGATGATATTGAAAAAATTTTTTCTAAAACCAATCATATTAGTACTTATGGTACCAATAATGAGAAGGGAACAGGAATTGGTCTGCAACTTTGCCAAGACTTGCTAGAAAAGAACAATGGAAAAATATGGGTAGAAAGTGAGCAGAATAAAGGAAGTAGGTTTTACTTCTCTATACCATGTTAAAAATAAGCAGTAAATTTTCTTGAACCGATCGTTTTCTTAATACTTTTAAGGGATAAACAAAAAGCCAACAAATCAAAATAGATTGTTGGCCATTGTGGGCGTTTAATATGAAGAGATTGTAGGCATTACCCATTCCTACAATTGGGTTATACTTCTGTAAGGGCTTGTTTATATAAGTGGTAGAAGAAAGTAGGGATATATAAAGTAATAAGTATTGCAAATCCTGTAACGGTTAAAATGTTTGCATAAGGGAAATAGAATATTTTAAAAATAGACCCGATGGCTATAAGAATAGCTGCCGTATTACCTGATAGTAACCTAATAATTGCTTGTGCCGTAAGAAAATTGAATTTTTTTGCATGGGCAATCAATACCAATAGGCTAGTAATAATTAAAAATGCGAAGCCCAAAACAGATAAGGCGGGTGTTCCTGGCCAATGATTGAAGCGGAATAATAGCGCGGTGGCGATAAAGGTGGCGGCAAAGAAGCCATTTAAATACACGATTTTTTTCATAGTTGTTTGTTTATTAAAGTTTAACATAAAAAAGAGTTCTTCTTCTATTTCATTTACTCCATTGGGATTAATGGCATTCCATGCATTTTTATATGCCTGTTCAAAATCTATCCCTTTTTCCATGGCTGCTTCTATTTCGCAGCAGTAATGATCCAATAAATCTTGCAAGATAGCTTGGTTGCTCAGTCCCGATTCTTTTAATCTTTGCTCTATAATGAGTACATGTGTTTTATTAAATACTTTCATGCGTTAATTGGCTATTGGGATTGATAATTTGGTGTATAGTTTGCAAAAAGCTGAGTAACTCTTTAGCGGTATTAACGGATTCTTGTTTCCCTTTTTTAGTTAGTTTATAGTACTTGCGGGTGCGTCCAGCAACCGCTAGTTCTTCACTCTCTAGCAAGCCATCTGCTTCTAATTTATGCAACGCAGGATATAAAGAACCTTCTTTAATCAGAATTTTGCCACTGCTAGTTTCTTTTATATGCTGGGTTATTTCATAGCCATACATTTTTTTGTGCTCGCTAAGCAGTTTTAAAATAATGGGGCCTAAAGTGCCTTTGAGTAATTCTTTTTGTGTAAATGACATAATGCATAGGTTTGTAATACATCACAAATCTATGCATTGTTTTTGTAAATGCAAGTTTTTTTTTATTTCTGTTTCAAATCCAAGGTAAATTGTATGTAAAGCCCGATTTAATTGTGCATTTTTGCAAAAATGAAACTTTTGCCCAAGTAGGCAGTTTAAAATAGGTAATGAGTAGCACAAAAGGAAAAGCAAAAATAGCTTCTGATAATCATTTATTGGAAGATGAGTTTATAGAGATTTTAGGGGCAAGAGAGCATAATTTAAAGAATATAGATGTTAAGATTCCGCGCAATAAATTAGTTACCATTACAGGTTTAAGTGGAAGTGGAAAATCATCATTGGCATTTGATACTATTTTTGCGGAAGGACAACGCAGGTATATGGAGAGTTTTTCTGCTTATGCCCGCCAATTTATTGGCAATATGGAAAGGCCAGACGTTGATAAAATTAATGGACTTTCCCCCGTAATTGCCATTGAACAAAAAACAGTAAATAAAAACCCCCGTTCTACGGTGGGTACCATAACCGAAATTTACGATTTTTTACGCTTGTTGTATGCACGTGCAGCGGATGCCTACAGTTATGCATCGGGTAAAAAAATGGTAAAAATGACCGAAGAACAAATTATAAGCGGCATTATTACACAGTTTGAAAATAAGAAGATAAGTATTTTAGCACCTTTGGTAAAAGGCAGAAAAGGGCATTACCGAGAATTGTTTGAACAAATACGCAAGCAAGGTTTTACCAAAGTGCGTTTAGACGGAGCCATAGTTGACTTAACTCCTAAAATGCAAGCCGATAGGTATAAAATACACGATATAGAAGTTTTAATTGACAGAATTGAGCCTAAAAAGGATGCACGTTTTAGAATAGCTGAAAGTGTAAAGAGTGCGCTTAAAATTGGCAAAGGAACTCTGGTACTGCTAGAAACAGAAAACAATCAATCCTATCATTTTAGCAAGTACTTGATGGATCCAGATAGTGGTATTAGCTACGATGAACCACAACCCAATACTTTTTCTTTCAATTCGCCTTATGGTGCCTGCCCCACTTGCGATGGATTGGGTGTAAAAAGCATTATAGACGAAGAAGCAATTATTCCTGATAAAAAACTGAGCATTAACAAAGGTGCTTTAACGCCTTTGGGCGAAGTAAGAGAGAATTGGACATTTTTGCAATTGCGAGAAATAGGTAAAAAGTACAAGTTTAGCTTTGCCGATCCGGTAGAAAAATGGTCGAAGGAAGCTTTGCAAGCGGTGCTCTATGGAAGCGAAGAAGCATTGGTAATTCCTTACCAATACAATAGTGGATATACTCAAAATTACAACTCACACTGGGATGGATTGATTCCTATTATTACCAAAAATTTTTTAGAAAAAAGCAATGATGCTATTTATAAATGGGCGGAAGAGTTTATGCAAATATTGCCTTGTTCAGAATGCAACGGAGCAAGGTTAAAGCAAGAGGCATTGCATTATAAAATTGGAGGTAAAAATATAGCTGATTTAGCCCAAATGGAAATAACTACCTTGGCTAAATGGTTTGATGAAATTGACCAATTTTTAGATACCAAGCAAACCATTATTGCGAGTGAAGTAATAAAAGAAATACGCAGCCGCATTCAGTTTTTGGTGGGAGTAGGAATAGATTATTTAACTTTAAACTCTCCTTCTAAAACACTCAGTGGTGGAGAGGCGCAACGTATTCGCTTGGCTACACAAATTGGCTCCCAATTGGTAGGCGTATTGTATATTTTAGATGAACCAAGTATTGGTTTGCACCAACGCGATAATAACCGTTTGATTGATTCTTTAAAATCACTACGTGATGTAGGGAATAGTGTAATTGTAGTGGAGCACGATAAAGATATGATGGCTGAGAGCGATTATATTTTGGATATAGGTTACGGTGCGGGTATCCATGGCGGGCATATTGCCGCACAAGGTACTTGGTCAGAAATACTACAATCAAACTCTGTAACGGCACAATACTTAAATGGAACTAAACAAATTGAAGTGCCTAAGCAACGCAGAAAAGGCAATGGTAAAAAATTAGTATTGAAAGGTGCTACAGGCAATAACCTTAAAAATGTAACCGTAGAGTTTCCGCTAGGCAAGCTAATATGTGTTACAGGCGTTAGTGGTAGTGGAAAATCAAGTTTAATCAATGAAACTTTGTACCCTATTTTACGGCAATATTTTTATAATTCGCACCAAAAACCTTTACCTTATAAGGATTTTAAAGGTATTGAACATATTGATAAGGTAATAGAAATAGATCAGTCGCCAATTGGGCGCACACCTCGCAGTAATCCTGCTACGTATGTAGAGGTGTTTTCAAGCATTCGTGATTTGTTTGCCGCCATGCCCGAATCAAAAATTAGGGGTTATAAACCAGGTAGATTTTCATTTAATGTAAAAGGTGGTAGGTGCGAAACTTGCCAAGGAGCAGGTATGCGTACCATTGAAATGAATTTTTTGCCTGATGTATATGTAAAGTGTGAAACTTGCAATGGCAAAAGGTATAATAGAGAAACTTTAGAAGTGCGTTTCAAAGGCAAATCTATCAATGATATTTTGGATATGGCGATAGAAGATGCGGTAAAGTTTTTTGAAAACACACCCCAAATATTGCGCAAAATAGAAGCTTTGAACGATGTAGGTTTGGGTTATATAACCTTGGGACAACAAAGCACCACATTGAGCGGGGGCGAAGCACAAAGGGTTAAATTGGCTACGGAATTAAGCAAACGCGATACAGGCAATACTTTTTATATTTTAGATGAACCAAGCACGGGCTTGCACTTTGAGGATGTAAAGGTGCTTTTGGAAGTAATTAATAAATTGGTAGAGAAAGGCAATACCGTTTTAGTAATTGAGCATAATTTAGATATTATAAAAGTAGCAGACCATATAATAGATATTGGCCCAGAAGGCGGTAAATATGGAGGAAAAGTATTGTGCGAAGGTACACCTGAACAAGTTTGTAAAGAACCACGTAGCCATACAGCTCCTTTTTTAAAGGCTGAGTTGGGAATAAAATAGGCTATCTGCTATTTGGTTTTTGTCCAAATGGCTCCGTTTTTGGTGCTGAACTTTTGCAGTTTTTTTCGTGAAAACAAGTCTTGTAAATTTTTTTCGCTTTCAGTGAAATTGCTTCCACTTAACTCTGCATATTCTTTGGTAGTAAGTGTTTCGTAGTGCTCAAATAAAGAGGCCCAATCCGTAGCGTAGGTTTGCTTGGTGGCTATAGGATGCAATTTTAAAACAGCAGCTTCAAATATGGGATATGCCTTAAATCCATATACTATTTCTTGCTTATTGAGGCTATCTACAAAAAATAAGGTGGGAAATCCGCGTACTCCCATTTTTCTAGCCCATTCAAGGTCGTTTTTAAAATGTTCTTTGGCTTCGTTGTCAAAATCATATTTTAGTTTTAGCGTATCTAAACCCACATATTGAGCAGCCATTTTTAAATGCTCCCATTTAGTAATGTTCTTCTTTTGTAAAAACACCATTTCTCTTATTTTTCTTAAAAAATGAACGGCTTTTGACTCATCTTGCATTTGAGCAGCTTTAAAGGCAATGGAAGGAGGGTATGATGATGGTAGAGGGTCTTCCAGCCACACATCGCCATCTATGGGCATTTGGTAGTATTGGCTTACTTCGTCCCAATGGTGGGCAACATCAGCAGGTTTGCTAATTCCACCACTATTATAACTCCAGTCAGGTAACAAGCCACCCATGCGGTACTCAATGCTTATGGTGTTTCCGTAGGCTAGTTTTAGCTTGCGCAATTGTGGCTCAATACCCCAACATGAAGAACAAATAGGGTCAGTATAATAAATTACTTTTATGGGTTTATGAGTGGGTGTTACAATGGCTGTATTGTCAATGGTGGATGCATTGGGTATTTCGCAAACTCCAGTTTCTGGATTGCATAAAAGCGGATTGTTGTTGGACATTTTATTGTTACTTTGTTGAATATTACATGCACTGAAACAAGCAAAAAGAAATAAATGAAACAGTATGTTCGTTTTGGTCATTTTATATTAATTATGCAAATATTTTCTACAAAGTACCACTAAGAAATTTACAAAGTCAATGAGTCAGAAAATTATTACTACTAAAGTGACCGCAGAAAACGTGGAATCCTGCCCGGCAGAAGCGCTATTAAAGTTGCTTTCTGGAAAATGGAAGCCACAAATATTTCTATATGCTTTAAATGGTCCTATTCGTTTCAGTGAATTATTGCGCAATATAGCAGGGTCAAACAAGCAAACCATTGCCATTGCTTTAAAGGAATTGGTGGAGCATGATATTTTAACGAAGCAGATTATTTCAGAAAAACCATTGCATATTGAGTACCGCTTATCTGAAAAGGGGCAGTTGCTAATTCCTGTTTTTCGTGTGTTGGAAAATATTTCTTAGTTGATTGCGCCAATAATATTGTAATTCAATAAGGCATGCGCATTATTTGTCTGCTATTAAATTGGTCGTGTGTGGGTTCAGTTTACTCCATTATAGCATCAGGTTTAGTTTCTTCATATACCAAACCCATTGCATTAAGCAATGTTTTGCGCTTTTCGTCCGATACATTTAAAATGTCTTTATTAAGTAACTGAATACTCCAATGCTTGTTCAATAGTATTTTATGTATGCAAGTTACATTTACTACATGCTTATTGTGTATGCGTACAAAAGAGTGTTTAGGCAGCATTTCTATATAGCTGCCTAATAATTTATTGGTGAGGTAATGATTGCCATCAGAAACATAAATATGGGTATTAGCCCCATCTGCTTCAAGCCTTATAATAGCACTTATAGGCTGCAATACCACACCGCTTGCCACGCTTATAGGCAGTTTGGCTATTTTAAAATAAATTTTGCTTTTGTATTTTGCATCTATACTTAGGGTTTTCATGGTATGGTAATAAATTAAAGCCGTAGCTTTGGGTGTAGCTTATTGTTTTTGTTATATTTGTTTCGTTTATTGCTATGCAATAGTATTTAATACTGCAATTTATACAAACATATTTGAATATTACAAACAAAAATGAAAAATGAACATGGTTTTTTTGAACGTATTTTGCAGATAGCTGAATATCATGGCTACAAAAATGGAAACGACTTTGCTAGGAATGGGCTTGGATATGCCTCTAGTGAGAAAATAAATCGTTTAAGAGATAAAAACAACAAACCTTCAGTAGATATATTATTAGATATTGCAAACAAGTTTGATGATATAAACCTCCATTGGTTGATTACTGGTATAGGCGACAAAACCCTAAGCCCCATAAAATTTGCCCTAGTAGATGCAGTGCCTGATACCAATACCCAAAACAATACCATACTGAACCTACAAAACAAATTAATACTAGAAATGGAGCGCAGTAGGCTACTGGAGGAGCAGTTGCGTATAATAGAGCAAGCCCTAAAAGTTGCTGCTGGGCAACAACCTAGCACCTTAGATGAGCTGGGTAATATAATAAACGAATTGCAAAACCTGTATAACAATAGAACAGGCAAAACCTAAACACAAAATAAAACCTAAACACAAAAAACATGGCATTTAACGGAACCGAAGGCGCACCAATAAGCATAAGCGAGGGCGCACAACTTACCCAAAACTTTAGAGGTTATTCTTCAGGTATTCCCAATCTACTAAATAACTAATGTATACCCTATTAACATATATAAGCTTTTATTCTATATTTCCTATTGCTATCTGGACTTTTATTAAACGAAATACCTTTAAACTACAACATATAAAACTACTGGCTTATTTTGTAATGTATACTGCTATACATGAAATAATTATATATATATGGTACAAATTTGCGTTAGACTACAACTTTCAAATTAGTAGTTTGCTTGCTTCCATTGAATTAATTCTAATTGTATTGTATTACAGTGCACAAATACAATTTAATAAACTAAGGATTCCGTATTTGATATTGGCTGCTTTAAGCATTTTATTTATGGGCTATACTTTATTTGATGAACCAAATCAATATCCTAACATCCCAATAGTAAGTCAAAGTATACTAATTATTTGTTTAAGTTTATACCATGCCTATCGTTGGTTCACATTTCCTAGTGCCAAACCTTACGAGCTTTTTGTTATACTGGCATTTTTATGTTACTACATACTTACCCTTACTTTTTTCGTTTATGCACTTAGCATTCCCAAAGAATGGTGGCCTTTTTTTGGAATGATAAAAAATATATCAAATATAGTTTGCGCATTTCTTTTATCCTTAGCATTATTTCAATATGAAAAATATTATAGTATCCGCACCAATTGAATCATTTAATCTATTAGTTATTATAGGGATAATTTTAATAATTATACTTATTATTTTTATTATTGGCATAGCGGGTATTGTAGCCAAATCAGATGTTAAGAATCGCAAGCAACAAACAAAATTTGACGAGATGTATGCCTTATTGAGCGAGGAAATAAGAGAACTGAACCGACAAAACCACCAAAACAACTTAATACACAAGCAACATACAGAAGCCTACTTAACCCATACAGTAGCTATGCTCCGCTTGGTTGATAAATACGAATTGGTAAACACAGCCGACTATAAAACATGGGAAAAAGACTTAATAAATACCTACCACATTATACAAAAGGAATTACAACGCTTTGCACTTATGCTGTATGCCGAAAATAAAGAGGGTATGCAATTTAACCCCACTGTACAAGGTTATATAAACAAATACAACCAAACCCATAACATAAACTTACAAGTAGATATATTTAAAAGCAATACGGTAATTACATACAATACCTTATTTGTAATTATAAAAATAATAAACTTGGTAGGTACTGAAACAGACTCCCCCATATACATAGATGCAGAGCAAGTAATATTGCTAGGGGTAAATGCCGCTACCCTGCCTAGGCTAAAGGCATTGGCGTATGCCTTTAACTTGGAGCTTACCCAAGAAGGGGAGCAGATAACTATACAATTGCAAAATGCAATCATAGCAGCGTAATCGAATGAAGAAATCCGAAGTGCACGCATTAACTCAAACTTCCCACTCCGTAATCCTGAGCATTCCACTCCGTAATCCTGAGCGCATCACCTCGTCATACTGAGCGTAGCGAAGTATCTCGTTTAACTTGTGTAAGATGCTTCCTTTGTCAGCATGACGAATAGAAAAAACAAAGTAAACGAATATAAACAAAGTACTTTCTTACTCCGCATTTTTGATACCCCACATTCCGCACTTTAAAAACCTTTCACTTCGCATTTTTGCCGTTTTTTGCTCCAAACTACCAAAAACGCCCCTTCTCAAGCCCTGTAAACAGGGTATTTACAAATGTATGTTTAAGTAAACATGCTGTAAACACTGGACTTCCCAAGCCCCAATTCCCAGTTATTTGCCCATATGCCCTCGTCATTGCTTTATATGCCCCATTCATGCATTTTTTATAAATATATCATTTTCTGCCTTTTTATTTGCCTGTAAGTGTTCCTTAATAATGTGTTTAGGTGAATACATTCCATGTAATTTTTGCTTGGCTTTTGCCAAGCAAAATTACTGGAATAAATAACTATAAAAGCAAGCATAAATATGCTATACGACAATTACAATATAAAAGTAGGTACTATTTTAAAAACCATACGCAAGCTAAAAGAAATACGTATTCAAGCCATTACTGAGCCATTGGAAATACCTTTCCTTACTTATTTTGAAATAGAACTAGGCGATGTAAATATAACTATAAAGCAATTGCAGAAAATAGCCAAAATAATGGGCTACAGTGCCGTACAAGTAATGGCTATGGTATATGCTTACGATAGTTATAACAACAATGCCTATAATGTATATATAAACCTAGCCAAAGAAAATGCTTTTATAGAAGAACCCAATATGGTCTATCTAACCGAACTAGAATTGAACTATGTAATGCTAAAAGTACGCCAGAGCCTTATGGAAAAAACAAAGGTGCCAACTTAGATGCGTTGGTTGAACAGGCAAGATGCTTCACTGCGTTCAGCATGACGATGAAACAACATTTACCAACCCGTCATGTTGAACGTAGTGAAACATCTAATTAATACCATTTTTATGTAAATATTAACAAACCTAAAGCAACATATAATTACAATACTTAAACTAATGCCCTAAATTGCTGTAACAAAAAAAAGCTTGCAGGTGCACTAACACCTACAAGCCATTATAAAAATAAAAGTGTCCCATTATGCTAATAAAACTACACCCTATTTAGCTGCGAAAGTAGCAGAAAAATAATAGATAGCAATATACGTGTTGCTAAATCCTAAAAACGCCTACAGTTCCATTGTTTACAGGCTAGCTATAAATATGTAAGCAAGTAATTATGAATTTTTTATTTACACAAAATTATGTTTAACATCAAAAAAATATTAGTAAGCATCATTATTCTTACAGGATTAAATGTTTACTCACAAAACATATCTGAGATTCAAATTGAAATTAATGATACAAAAAACCTTCCTTATAGTATGGAGGGTGCTAAAATAGAATTGAATGAAGCCTTGCTTGGCGAATACATAAACTATAATATTCAAAACCAGCAATTAAGTGCACTTTTTAATCAATTTAGGGTAAATAAGTTTATGCCTGCATATACTGCGGCATATAGGTCTGATGCTACACAAAAGATTAAACCTGAATTGTTGAGCAAACTAAAAAAGATATACCGTGTAACTTGTATAAATTGTGATTTAGAATTGCTCAAAAATGCCATTACAAACTATGCAAATACTGAATCTTCTGGCTTAGGAAGTGTGCGTATTGGTCATTTATTTTTCACTGGCCACACTCCCAATGACTATAGTTTGCAATATGCACCAGTAAGCACAGATTCCTATTTTAATGAGCCTGGCACTTGGCAGTGGTATTTAGATAAAATAGATGCAAAAAATGCTTGGGATTTATCTAAATGCAGCACAAATGTTAGAATTGCAATCATTGATAACGGTTTTGATATTAACCACCCTGAATTAATTGGAAAAATTAACTCCATTACTTCCGTTAACTCGTTTCAAGATCACGGTACATCAACAGCGCAACTTGCTGCTGGGAATACAAATAATGGTACTGGCCTAGCTTCAATTGGTTATAATGCTAAACTAGATTTATACGCTCAGTCAAGGTATTCATTAGATGATATATTAAATGCCGCTATGAATGGAGCAAGAATAATAAGCAACAGCTATACAAAGGGTGCTATGTTTGATCAGT
>JANMIV010000465.1:0-11513 GCA_031375995.1 Bacteroidota bacterium | reverse complement strand
GGCCATAATAGACAGTAATACTTGTGCCGTACAAATGTTTGAAGTAGCTTTTTCACGCTTAATGTGTTGCTCACGTGTTTGTAAAGCCATACGCAAAGCAGAGTTTCCTTGGCTATCAATAGAAACACCTATCAATCTACCTGGCATTTGACGCTTGTAAGCATCTTTGGTAGCAAAAAATCCTGCATGAGGGCCACCGTAACCCATTGGCACGCCAAAACGTTGAGATGTTCCAACAACTACATCAGCACCCCATTCGCCTGGAGGTGTTAATAAGGTTAAACTCAAAATATCTGCCGCCACGGTTACCAATACATTGTTCTGAATGGCTGTGGCCATAAACTCACTGTAATCTATTACTGCTCCATTGGATGCAGGATACTGAATAATGGCTCCAAAGAAAGTATCATCCAATTTCACGGTTTCATGGTTTCCAATTATTATTTCTATCCCAGTTGGTTCCGCACGTGTAATTAATACATCTATGGTTTGCTTAAAACACAATTCTGATACAAAAAACTTCTTGGCGTGCTCATTTTTAGCTTCTGCATGCAATAAGTGCATGGCTTCTGCTGCTGCGGTAGCTTCATCTAACAAACTGGCATTGGCTATTTCCATACCTGTTAAATCAATCACCATGGTTTGGTAATTTAACAAAGCTTCAAGCCTGCCTTGTGCTATTTCTGGCTGGTAAGGGGTGTAGGCTGTGTACCAATTGGGATTTTCGAATATATTACGCAGTATTACATTAGGGGTATATGTGCCATAATAACCTTGTCCAATATAGTTTTTATATATTTTATTCGTTTCTGAAATTTGTTTCAACATATCCAACAATTCCATTTCGGTCATTGCTGCTGGCAGTTGCATAGGCTTTTTTAACCTAATATGTGCTGGAATAGTCTCCTCTACAAGTTGATCAATAGAACTTACACCAATGGTTTTAAGCATGGCTTCGGTATCTCTCCTCATAGGTGAATTGTGGCGATATACAAATTCGTCTTTGTGGTTAGTTGTTATTTGCATGTATATGTTGTAATTTATTTTATGGTCAAATGTAAAATTTTAGTTGTCAAAAAATTAATGATTAAGGTCAAAAATTGGGCTAAATAAATTAAAAAGAAAAACCTCCACCAAACATCAAAAACACATTGTTAGTTTTATTGGGCTTTTAGCTCTCTCTGTAGATTTTATTGAGGAATTGGGTGTAAATATGTAATAAAACAAACAAAAAAGAGCAAAAAAAAACCTGTACCAAAAAGTACAGGTTTCTATATGCAATATGTTTTATATTTATTGTTTAGCAGCCGTGTCGGTAGCTGGTGTTGTATTAGGCGGAGGTGTTTGTTGCGGAATAGCACCAGGCGTGGTTGACTCAATATTGTCTTTAATTCTACTTTCTGTACCTGTAGCTTCTACATCGCCAGAAGGGCGTAAAAAATTAGATGCTAAACTTAACACAATTAGCGAAACGGCTAAAATCCAAGTAGCTTTCTCTACCACATCAGTACTTCTATTGGCACCCATAATTTGGTTAGGGGCTGAAAAATTAGCAGCAATTCCACCTCCTTTAGGATTTTGAATTAATACTACCAATGCAAGCAATAAGCAAGCTATAATAATTAAGATCAATAAAAATACCATACTTTTCTAATTAATGTTGTGTTCTGTTTTAAGTTGTTTTATAAGGGCTGCAAAATAAGTAATTTTATGTGGATATATCAAACTTAATTTTTCATAAGTTAAAATTGCCTTTTTCACCAAGCCTTGCTTCAAATAAATGCTTGCTAATGTTTCACTTACAATCTCATCTTTGTCCTCAGCACTTACTTTTGCCACGTTAGCCGGATTAAAAAATTCTGCTTTAGGTCGGGTAATGGAAGGATTATCGCGCATAAACTTCTCTAAAATGCTCTCTACTTCTATCTTTGGTGCAACTATTTTAGGCTGTTCTTTACTTTGCGCTGCATTTAAGTTAGATGCCACTGTAGGAAAAGCATTTACAAACGTTTGCTCAAACAAAGCATTGTCAAAAACAGCAGGAATATCAAAATCTGTATTGGCTTCTGTTTCCATCTCTTCCTTTTCTACTAATTCCCCATCAATAGTGCTTTCAAGGGTTTCAATACCTAAGTCGGTACTTTCGTTAAACGTAAAAAAGGTATCATTCCCTGTTGCTTCATTTGCTATGGTAAGCTTATCAAAATCAGGTAAAATAGAAACTACTTCGCCTGAATAAATTTCAGGAATTACCAATTCTTCTGCTGGCGGAATAGCTTCTATTTCAATAGTCTCCGCATTACTACTAGTAATTTTCTCTGCATTGTTTACCTCAAATGCTTCTATTTCGTCAAAAATGCCATCCTCTTCTTCCTCTTTAAGCACTAGGGCATTTTCCAAAGTTTCCACAGGAGCAGTAAATGCAGGTTCTACCTCCATTTCTTCGGCTACTTGCATGCGTGGATCAACATCGGGCAATTCAAAAGCAGCGGTAACAGGCTCTACCTTATATTCCTCTTCTTTCTCCTTATGTTCCTCGGCAACAAACTGCGTTTGGTTCTCAATTTCTTTAGCTAAAGCATTGTTAGCTTTTGTTTTAATTAATTGCTTAATATATAAAGTAAAGTCATCTTCCTCCTCTTTGTTAGCGGAGTTTGTTACGCTACTGGTGGTATTGGTATTACTTTCGGCACTTAGCTTATTCCTATTCAGCCAATCCATAAAGCTGAGGCCTTCGTTTGCTGGCGTATCAGCAACTGGGGTCAATGGTTCTGTTATGTTGCTTATTGTATTATTTTCAATATCGCTTTCTGCAAAAATAACTTCATTTACCGCATCGCTTTCAACACTTTCTGCAAAAACAGGCTCTTCGTCCAAAACTTCTTCGTATTTCTCTAGCAATTGGTCAAGTGTAACTGCCATAGCTGGTTCAACAGCAGGAACAGGCAATTCTTCTTCTATTTCTGCATCAGCAATGGCTTCTTCCAGAGGAATTTCTGCACTCAAATGCGGCTCAACTATATATTCTACTATCGGATCTGCCTCTAGTGGGCTTACTGTATTTTCTGATTCTGTATCATCAATTGGTGCTGTATTTAGTACCTCATCATTTGCTTTGGCTCCAGCAATAACCGATTTGGTAACCGTTTCTATATTCGATTCACCCTCTTGAAGACTTTCTTCATCAAAATGTTGCAATATCTCTTCGGAGAAATTTCCTTTAAAACGTACCAAAGTACCTTCCGTTTCTACCAACTGAAAAGTTTTTTCCTCCTTTTGGAATTCTAGCAAAGTATTGGCTTCTTCCGTTTCTGTCTCTTCTGCACTCGCTTTTTCTTCCTCCTCACTTGGCGTTATATGCGCTTCGTAAACAATGGTTTCCTTTAGTTCATCAACAATTTCATCTGTATTTACCTCCGTGGCGCCTGTTTCTATACTTTCAGCTATTTCTGTTAAATTACTTTCTTCAAACGCTGAATTGCTCGCTGTTGATTCATCTTCAATAAAATTTACTTCTTCCGTTTCTGTATCTTCTGTACCTGCTTTTTCTTCCTCCTCACTTGGCCTTATATGCGCTTCGTAAACAATGGTTTCCTTTAGTTCATCAACAATTTCATCTGTATTTACCTCCGTTACAACTGTTTCTATATTTTCAGCTATTTCTGTTAAATTACTTTCTTCAAACGCTGAATTGCTTACAGTTGATTCCTCCTCAATAAAATTGACCTCTTCCCTATTTTCAATTTCTTCTTCCTCTGGTATGGTGTTTTGTTCGCTGCTTAGTTCAACCAAATTCAATGCTGGTTCTGTGTCGTCCTCTTGCTCAAAAACACTGCCCTCAATAGCTTCATGTGTAAGCAATGGCTCTTCAGCTTCCACTATATTGGTTTCTATAGTACTTATGGTAGATAGCTCTGCATTATTTTCAGTTGTTAATACCTCATTGTCAAAAACACTGGTTTCTACTGTACTTTCTGCTACCCAATGCTGGGCTACTTCTTCACGGGCATTTTCCTCAGTATCTGCTATTGGTGTTTGTATTTCAGACTCAACAACTTCTTCAATAAATAATGCGGTTTCCTCATCAGCTAAAACAGCTTCTGCGTTTTCTGGTATTAAATCGGTTGGTTCTGTTACTTCTGTATCTGTAACTAATTCCTCCGTTACTGTAAGGTCTGCTATTAAATTTTTAGCCTCTGCTTCTTCCTGCTCACTAATTTCAAAATCTGGTTTTGATAGCTTTTCTACTTTTAGCTCCAATGGCACATTAAACACAATTCCCTCTTCCTCTTGCACCGTATTTTGGGTAATAAATTGGTGGAGCAAAGACCTATCACCAGTAACCAATGCCGCAACTTTTAATTGCTTTTCGTATTCGTAGTGATTGGTATTGGACAATGCTTTGGCCAATAAGATATGTGCCGTACTGAAAAAAGGGTAATCTACCACTATTTTACGCAAGGTATCAATATGGTCATTTCCCAGTTTATCAGGATTCTTTAGTAAATCAGTAAAATCGGCTTTATTCACTTATAAAGGTTTTTATCGCAGCAAAATAATAATTTAGATTTAAAATGAAGATGTATTTACAAAAAAGTTTTATTACCAGTTTATAAATGCTGCGTTAAAAATGTCTTGCACCAACATATCAGCCACTTTACCTGATAGTTCTGCTTCTTTTACCTGAAAATTATCTGAAGCACTAAAATCAATATTATTGGAGAATGTTTTGGTAAAGTTTTTATCAACAGCCTTTTTGTTTTCAAAGGTAATTTCCATGGTTATGGTAAGCCTATTGAGTGCATTTGTCTGATTTCCAGTTATTGCAGCAGGTCTAATTTCGTAATTGGTAATTTTTCCTACAAAATTTAAATCGCCATCGGTTCTTATTAATTTCAATGGTGTTTCATTCACAAATTTCTGTTTTAGCTTTTCAGAAATATTTTGGCTTAGTAAGGGGTTTACAATACTGGCAACATTGCTAATATAAGTTACGGAAACGGTATTGGCATCAGGAGGTACACTCGCACCAGTATGCGAATAAATACCGCAACCTGTAAGAAAGAATACTGCACTTATGGTTAAAACCTGAATGATTTTTTGCATGCTACAAAGCTAAAAATGTTTATTGAAATACCATTCTAAAAATAAGCGTATAGAAAACACCGTACCAAACTGATATTACTTTTGTCATAATTTACAATAAATACTACATTATAAGTCACCACTAGGATAAATTTAACTGAGTAAAAAAATAAAAGATTATTTTCGCCCTTTATTTTAAAGTTAAAACCCAACATTAAATGAGCATACTTGCTAATAGACTAAATAGAATTGTGGAGTCAAATACTTTGCGCATGGCTAAGTTGAGCAGAGAATTGCAAGCCCAAGGAAAAGATATTATTAATTTAAGTCTTGGCGAACCCGATTTCCAAACCCCACAACATATAAAAGACGCAGCAAAACTAGCTATAGACCAAGGTTATACATTTTACACTCCCGTAGCTGGTTATTTAGATTTAAGGCAAGCCATTTGCGAAAAATTTAAACGCGAAAACGGTTTGGAGTTTGCCACTGACCAAATTGTTGTATCTACTGGTGCAAAACATTCTATTATGAATGTAATGTTGGCATTGCTAAATAAGGATGATGAAGTAATAATTCCTACTCCATTTTGGGTAAGTTACTCTGAAATGGTAAAATTAAGTGAAGGAAAACCCGTATTTGTAAAAAGCAATGTGGAACAAGACTATAAACCCACACCTGCTCAAATAGAAGCGGCCATTACACCTAAAACCAAAGTATTTGTTTTTTCATCGCCTTGCAACCCTACGGGTTCGGTTTTTAGCAAAGATGAATTGTATGCTATTGCCAAGGTTTTTGAAAAACACCCCAATATATATATTATATCTGACGAAATATACGAACATATTAACTTCAAAGGAAAACATGAAAGCATAGCTCAATTTGATTTTATAAAAGACAGAGTAATTACTGTAAACGGAATGAGCAAAGGCTTTTCTATGACGGGTTGGAGATTGGGCTATATTGGAGCACCTAAAATAATTGCGCAAGCCTGCGAAAAACTGCAAGGTCAGTTTACCAGTGGAGCCAATTCCATTGCACAACGCGCGGCTATAACTGCACTCAACAGCGATTTAAAACCTACTTTGGAAATGACGGAAGCTTTTCACCGCAGAAGAGATTTGGTCTTAAAATTAATGAAGGAAATTCCTGGATTTAAAGTAAATGTTCCAGAAGGAGCTTTTTATGTATTTCCTGATGTAAGTGCTTACTATGGAAAAGCAAATGGAAGTATAGCCATTAACAATTGCGAAGATTTGTGCATGTACTTATTGCATACTGCCAATGTTGCTTTGGTTGGGGGCGATAGCTTTGGTGCGCCAGAATGTATCCGTTTTAGTTATGCTACCAGCGATGATAAATTGGTGGAAGCATTGAGAAGAATAAAAGAAGCACTAAGCTTACTACAATAAAAGTGCTTAGCATACCCATGAAAATTAAACTAGTTATCGTCCTTAGCTTATTCAGTATTTGCTTATTTGCGCAAAACAAAACGCCCGAGCAATTCGGATTTAGGCTTATAAAGACTATTTATAAAGGCGATAGCGTTGATGTGTTGATACAAAGTAAAAAAGGTGACGAACAGAGAATAAAACCCCTCCTGCTATTTTGCCAAGGTAATTTGCCCATACCCCTTATTAAAACTGTTTATAATAACTTATATCCTGTTTTTCCTTTTCAAACAGATAGTTTATTAAAAGAACACCATATAGCCATTATTGGAAAACCCTATATACCATTAATAGTACCTGCTGATGAATTAGGCGAAAACTTTACGTATATTGAAAAAAACACCAATAAAGCTCCGCTTTCTTTCTTTAAAAGAAATTACCTTGACTACTATGTAAATAGGAATATTGCAGTAATCAATCACTTGCAGTCTTTCAATTATATTGCAAAAGAAAAACTCATAGTAGCTGGTCATTTACAGGGTTATACTATTGCTGCTAAAATGGCGAGTATTAGCCCAAAAATTACACACCTTATGATTACTTCTGGCAATCCATTGGGACAAATAACCAGTATGCTAGCGGAATTTAGAAAAGCAGAAAAAACCGGAGATTCTACCAATTACGGAGAAGAATTGATGGATTATTGGCAATCAGTTGTAAGTAGCAATGAGAATGAAGATGCTACTTATGGAGATACCTATAAATCCATTTACGATTTCTCCACTCCCGCTATACAATATTTAGAAAAACTTAAAATACCTGTATTTATTTGCTACGGCACCAAAGACGTAAATACTCCTTATAACGACTACCTTAGAATTGAAATATTAAGACAGAAAAAAGAGAATTTTACTTTTAAAACGTACCTTAGTCGAGAACATAATTTTTTTGGCCTAAACGAAAAAGGCGAAATAAACTACGATGATGCCGGTTGGGATAAAGTAGCCAACGATTGGAGAAGTTGGCTTTTAAAAAACAGATAAAAACAAATATATCGAATACGATGATAGATAAATTTGAAAACATAAAAGTATTAGTAATAGGCGATGTAATGATAGATGCCTATTTATTTGGTAAAGTAGATAGAATATCGCCAGAAGCTCCCGTGCCAGTGGTAGCAGTAGAAAAAAAAGAAAACCGCTTAGGTGGGGCTGCCAATGTAGCTTTAAACCTAGTTGCTTTGGGTGCTAAACCTATTTTATGCTCCGTAATTGGGCACGATTTTGAAGGCAATGACTTGCTTGATTTACTCAGAAAGAACAATATAGATGCACGTGGAATTATTCAAAACCGCGAGCGCATCACTACCGTTAAAACCAGGGTAATAAGCCAAAACCACCAAATGCTGCGCATTGACAACGAAGATGCCAGCAACTTAAATGAAACACAAACACAACATTTTTTAGATAAAATAACAGAACTCATCCCCGAATCACAAGTTATTATATTTGAAGATTACGACAAAGGAGTAATTACCGAAAGTTTAATTGAAGCCGTTACTGAAATAGCCATTAGCAAAAATATTCCAGTGGTGGTTGACCCTAAGAAACGGAATTTTGGATTGTACAAAAAAGTAAGCCTTTTTAAACCCAACCTAAAAGAATTGCGCGAGGGACTTAAACACGATTTTTCTATCCATAACAAACAAGAATTTGAATCAGTATGCAAGGATTTGATAAAAACCATGCAGATTAAAAACCTATTTGTAACCCTTAGCGAACATGGCGTTATGATTACCAATGGAGAAGACTTTCATTACATACCTGCTCATTTGCGTAAAATTGCCGATGTAAGTGGAGCGGGCGATACCGTAATTAGCGTTGCTTCGCTTTGCATGGCTTTAAATTTTCCAATACAACATATTGCCGCCATTTCTAATTTAGCGGGTGGTTTAGTATGTGAGGAAGTAGGTGTAGTGCCTGTTGACAAAAACAAACTAGCGGCCGAATTAAGCCATATTCATTTATAAGTAGCCTTGCTTTTGCAATGGCCATTAAACCTTTTAGCTTTCTGAGCATCTACCCTTACTTACTCCCTTTTGATGAAAAAAAATAAACAATGCCTTTTTATAAAATATGTTTTGGTATGTTTATGGGTGGCAAGTAGTGCAAGCTTGGCTTACGGACAAACAAGCTCTTTTAAAGCGCAATTTCAAAGTAAAAGCAGCAATGCCTATTTAGTAGGTTTAAAAACAGTGCTCAGCCCAATAAACGACCCCACACAAAAACAAGCAAGCATTGCCAATGAGCTAGGCATAGTAAACTATACCAACCTAAAAGCAGGAATATACACGCTAAAAGCCAGTTATATAGGCTATAAAAACTTTGAAACTACCATTACCATTGGTCAAACCAACCCCGAAACAATAGTTTTTAAACTAGCAGAAAACACACAACTTAAAGAAGTAAACATACAAGAGTTGGCATTGAGAGCGCAAATAAAAGGAGACACGCTAGAAATAAATGCCAATGCCTATAAAACCAATGCAGACGCAAATGTGCAAGACTTGGTAGGCAAAATGCCTGGCATTACCGTTGAAAATGGCACCGTAAAAGCCCAAGGCGAAAATGTGCAAAAAGTAACCATTGATGGAAAGGAGTTTTTTGGAGATGACGTAAACTTAGCACTCAGAAATTTACCCGCAGAAATAGTTGAAAAAATACAGGTGTACGACAGACAAAGCGACCAAGCCGCATTTACAGGTTTCAATGATGGCAATACACAAAAAGCCATTAATATAATAACCAAACCGGGTAAAAACAATGGTGCTTTTGGCAAAGTATATGCAGGCTACGGAAGTAATGAAAGATATACCGCTGGCGGAAACATCAATTCCTTTAGAGGCAAACAACGCACTACCATCATTGGTCTTAGCAACAATATAAACCAGCAAAATTTTGCCTCGCAAGATTTGGTTGGTGTTTCTGGCAATAACCCCAGCCAAGGAAGAGGTGGCGCTGGCAGAGGAAACGGTGGTGGCATAAGAGGTGGCGGAGAAGCAGCCAATAACCCAAGCAACAACTTTATAACCAATAACCAAGGTGGCATAAACACTACCCACGCTTTAGGCATCAATTTTATTGACTCTTGGGGTAAAAAGGTAAACTTTACAGGTAGTTATTTCCTCAATAATGGCATTAACAGCACCAACAATACACTGGAGAGAATTAACTTTTTTAGCGATGGTAAAAACCAGTTTTACAAACAAAGCAATATAGCCACTTCCAACAATACCAACCACAGAATAAACCTACGGTTTGAGTACAATATAGATAGCAATAACAGCCTATTAATTACCCCCAAACTAAGCTTTCAAAATGTGTTTGCAAACAATACCACAAACGCCAATACCCTTTTAAACAACAGTATATTAAACAATACAGACAACAATACCTTTTCTACCAACAATGGCATTAGTTTCAACAACAATATACTATACAGACATAAATTTGGCAAAGCAGGCAGAACCATAAGCCTAATGCTAGGAACAGATGTAAATGAGAAAAACAACCAAACAGATTTACTAGCAAAAACCACCTTCTTTGGCAGCAACGACTCCCTGGTTGAAAACAGGCAAAAAAGCAATACCGCCAATACCAATTACAACCTCAATGCAAGTATCAACTATACTGAAAATATAAGCAAAACAGCCATGCTTATGCTCAACTATACTCCTTCGTATATAAGTACCAACAACAACAAACTCACCAATCTGTACGATTCAACCACTAAAACGTATAGCACCGTCAATACTGCACTCTCCAGCAATTTCGACAATTTTGTGACCACACAGCGTGGTGGAGCCAATATAAGATGGCGATGGAGCGAAAAAACAAACTTAATGATTGGAGGAAATTTTCAATACGTAATACTAGAAGGGGCACAAAAATTTCCCACCGAATATAAAATTGCCAAATACTTTAGCAATGTTTTGCCCAATGCCATGCTCAGTATAAAGTTTAGCAAAAGCAGCAATATACGCCTCCATTACCGAACCAATACCAATGCCCCAAGCGTAGCACAATTACAAACAGTAATAGACAATAGCAACCCCTTACTCCTATCTACAGGAAATGCCAACCTAAAGCAAGAATATACGCATACCTTTGTTACCCGCTATGGCTTTGCCAATACCGATAAAGGCAAAAGCTTTTACCTATTTGTAAATGCCAATTTAACCCAAGACTATATTACCAATACCAGTTTAATAGCCAACAATACCAGCACCATTATCAATGGCATTCAACTAGCAAAAGGCACCCAAATAAGCATTCCTGAAAACATAGATGGAAACTGGAGCGTAAACAGCTTTGCCAATTATGGGTTTCCAGTAAAAAAACTAAAAAGCAACCTCAACATCAATGGAGGTTTCAACTACAGCCGCACCCCAAGTAAAATAAATACCACCATCAACAATGCCGACAACTACACCATTACCGCAGGAAGCGTATTGGGCAGCAATATCAGCGAAAAAATAGATTTCACCCTATCATATACCGCCAACTACAGCATAGTTAAAAACAGCATACAAGCCAACCTAAACAACAACTATTTAAATCAAATAACCAGTTTCAAAATCAATTGGGTGCTATTGAAACAGTGGGTAGTGCGCAGCGAAATAAACAATACCAACTTTACAGGTTTGAGCAGCACATTCAACCAAAATTTCTTTTTATGGAGTGGTGGTATTGCATACAAATTCTTAAAAAACAATGCCGCAGAAATAGCACTCAATACCTTCGATATTTTAAATGAAAACAACAATATAAACCGTACTGTAAGTGGCAATTATATTGAAGACAGCAGAACCCAGGTACTCAACCGATATTTCATGCTTGTTTTTACCTACAATATCCGTGCTTTTAAAGCCCGCAATTAGTCCTTCGTAGCCTACTATACCAATACTTGTTGGTGCCGCTTAGCTAAAACACACAACAAGGGCAGGAATCAACTAAATACCATCTATATATCCCCAAT
>JANMIV010000457.1:0-7608 GCA_031375995.1 Bacteroidota bacterium | reverse complement strand
CGAAGGGAAATCAAGCACCTTAATAGGTTCAAGGAAAGTATCGGTTTCTCCAACATACCCAGCAGAAATAACCAATCTAGCTCCATTAACACCCGTAAATGATAAACCTGTTCCGAAAGCATTTAAATATTCTACTGCCGAACGAACTGTTCTAAATGAACCCGTATTAGCTGCTGCCAAACTAGGATAATTGTCAACACCATTAATTTGATAAATACCTCCTGGCTGAAGAGGCGAATTTCCAATATCAAAGTTAACAGCTCCTAAAGAAGAACCTGTAGATAATCTTCCTCTGCCGTAAATATCAGTTAAAATTACCGCTACTGATCCACCAGTTGCGTATCTTGAACCAGCAGAAACAGAAATCAAGTCAGGCAAAGTATCTGACACAAATCTTGTTGGCCAAGAGAAAGAACTCAAATCAACTCCTGCTCCAGTAAATGCTCGTACTGAATTGATGGTGGAACCGTTGGTATTTCCTCCATTTGAACCAATTAAGAAATGGTTTGTTAAAGGTGCTAATGCCCCGCCTGAAACAAAGTAAGCATTAAAGTTAGATGATGGGGTTACAAACAAAGTATTGGCGCTAAATGGTGTAGCAGCAGCTCCAACTAAAACAGCATATTTATTACCAGCAGTAGTTCTATTTCCTGTTACAGCAAATATATTGTTGGTGCTTGATACGCCAGATGTAATATTAGCTGCTATAAATAATGCCGATATGCCTGAATTAGCTGTAGTGGTGAAGTTTCTTGTTGAATCTGCACCATTCATATTAATGGTATTATTTGCTAAGGTTACTAAATCACTTGATTGAGCAGTAGCTGCCTCCAGAATAATACCAGCAGGATTAGCATTACTAAAATTAGTTCCTGCACCTCTTGCATCTATTCGAGCAATAAAATTATTGGTTACTAAATGTGTTCTAACTCCATTTAAACCGCCAAAATTAAATCTGATACCACTGATAGTAGTTCCAGTTAATGTGCGCAGATTATAAATAAAGTTTCTATTAATAGTAGCTGCATAATTAGGGAAATTAAGATTTGCGGGAACAGCATTTGCTTCATCTATTAGAATACCAACAAAACCACTAGAACTAGCCGCTGTTGGCACACAATTCCTAATCACATTAGAATCAATAGTTGCATTCTCAAATCCCCTTACATAAATACCTCCTTGAAAAGCATTTAATGAACCACCAATAAATGTGGTGTTTAAAGTTCCGCCAGGGGCTATTGTTCCACCTATTATATTTCTAACAATATTTAAATTTTGTATTCTATTGGTTAGCACATTGAACCCTGTTGCCGCAAAAGGTGCCCCAGGCGGTGACGAAGGCGGTGTACCTGCTGGATTCCAAGCGGATCCGCTTACACGAATACCATACCTTACCCCTTGAATATAGTTGTTTTCAAAATTGAAACCGGTATTTCCTACCGATCTTAATGTATCAGAAGCTGTTTCGTTTAAGGTAATAGGCTGTCCCATATAAATACCTGCAGAAGTATTAACGGCAGTTGTACTAGTGCTTCCAACTATATTTAAGTTTCTGAGTGTTATATTTTGCGAAGAAGTGTCACTTGGAGATATGGCAATTACCCTAGAATTAACGGTTGTTGCCAAATTGCGCATCATAATAGTCAGCTTACGGCCAGTTCCACCATCTAAAGTAATATTTCTACCACCCATAAAACGCAAAACAGCCGAATTAGCAGGATTTGGTGCATTGGGCGACCAAATTGTATCTGCATCGTAACCTGAAATATTTTGCATTCTAATAATTACATTGTTGGCTGGGCCAAAACCAGGATAATCTGTAATTGCTGGTATCCAATCTGTTTCTTTTTGATATCCAGATCTAAGTTCCAATATTACATTGGTTTGATTGGCCGATATTCCATATGCATTTAAATATGTTATGGCCTCTGCCATATTCATAAAACTACCGGCGTTAGGTGTTTGTGCTAGTGGTGGAGCCGAATTGCCATTTATAGCATAGGTTCTACCTCCTTGCAATGCTGCTGGATTATTGGTTGAATCCCCTACCCATTGGTGGCAACCTATAGAACTGAATCTGCCTAGGCCTGTTCTGGTATTTCCCAATATATCATCAACTACTCTATTGCTAACTATACTGTTTAAAAAAGTTGAAAAGTTTGACAACTGAGTTAATGAATAGGCTCTGTTATACATTCTATGGCTGGTAGCTGCTGCTACTGTCAATACGCTGTCGTTAGCAGAATAAGGCGGAATAGTTCCAAAACTATTTGAGTCCGATTGATTGTATAATCTATAATTTCTGAGTGTTGAAATTTGCCTGTAAAACCCTCCAAAATTTAAAGCTGCAATAAAAGAGTACCCACCCTTTAAGGTATTGGTGTAAAAATTATTGAAGTTAGAATACCTAATTGGATTCACATTTGAAGAATTTCTTATATATACGTAGTTCTGATAACCTGTAATACTACCAACTGTTCTTCCCATTGTATTTGAAAAGGAGTTGTTTAACATAATAATGCCTCCAGTAGTAAGAGAACCAGTAACAAAACAAGCCGATATTCCATTGTTACTTATAGTATCGCCCGTTAAGCTAATTGAATTGTAGTAAAGTTCCAATCCAACATTAGCTGTTGCATTATCAACTAGTATTCCAGTAGTAAATGAAGCACCATCAAATGCATTGGTAGGAACTGTTGCTGCTATTTTGCTAATGGAGTTATTGGCCACTAATAATCTCCTTGATGTAGCATGTGGACCTAAACTTACTCTTATACCAAATATACCTTGCGAAGCCGAATTAGTATATAAATTATAGATACTGTTTCTTACTATTCTAATATTAGAGTCCAATCCTATTTGATTGTTATCACTTATTAGTCTAATTCCCGCAAAACCACCCGAAGAAGCAATTAAAGTATTTTTTATTGTATTGTTTGAAACAGTTGAATTAGATACGGTATGCAAAGCAATACCAGAAGCTCCAGCTCCTCCACCAATAAAAGCAGTATTGGCTGCATTTAATGGATTTATCCAATCTCCAATTATATTATTTGAAATGTTAATACCTGTATCTTGACATGGGAAATTGGTAGCAGCAGTAGGGAAGCCTCTGTGGTAAATTCCGTTTTGCACCGCTACTATGTAATTATTAGTATAGGCAATGTTTAAATTAGTCCCTACTAAAGCATTACTAGGTGTACCTGCAATACCTCCAAAATAAATACCTGCATAGGTATTGATAGCTGTTGGTGTTGAATTTCCAATAATATTACAATTGCGTATATTTACATTTCTAATCCTACCTGCTGCAGTAGGTATAATATCAACTACCCTAGTCTGTAATGCATTTGAAGACATTTGAAATGTAATATTTCTTTGTCCAGGAGTACCACTTCCATCTACTGTAAAATCTGTACTTCCAAAAATTCTGAACAAGCTATTATTAGCAGTTATAGCTGCCGCGGTGGTAATAGTAAAGTTTAAACCCGGTGCAGGTTTTAAAACTACTGGGCGGTTGGGTCCCATATTAGGATAACCAGTTAATATTGCTCTTCCAACTCTTATACTGCTTGGTTCAGTACCTGTATAACCACTAGACAATAAAATTGTAATTGTTCCTGTTGGTTTTGTTACATCTACTCCTGTATCACTTAAATACACCAATGCCCCTGTATTATTGGGACCCATTAAATTCGCAAATGTATCCCTTGGAAACACCAGATCCACTGCACCATTAACAATATAGGTACGCCCACCAGCAAAGCCTTGTTGGGCAAATAAGTCGTTGGCACTTAAACCAACAACTAGAGCTAAGAGTAAACTTAGTCTAACATAAAAATTAGTAAGATTTGACTTCATATAATTAACTTTTTATTATTTTTTTATTCACAAATGAGTTTACTAAATTACGCATTCAAAGCAATTTTACAAGTATTGGCAAAAAAATTTGACACTATTTTATTTTTTAGGCTGATAATAAAGCCTTTGAGGTCTGTCTTTTTCTCGCCAATTAAACCCTCTTAATCTGAGTTCCTCTGGTTTAAACTCATCTAAAGGATACATGATACCATCTGCATTGGTTAAAAAAATGGCTTTACTTATTTTCTTATTGTTAAAAAAAAACTCCATTTCACTGCAATCTATTTTATTTACTCCTAAATAGCTTGTGCTGTCTTCCTTGGCATAGTATATACTTTGTCCATTTCCATATACCCGCATATATTTTAAACTATTGCTATCCAAATACCCTTTCATATGCTTTCCTTTTACTTGATTGTAATGAGGGCCTTTTTCATTGGAAATTAGAAAGGAATTAGCCCTTAATGCAAAGGAGTCGAGCCTTTTGTTGTTAATATAAAAATGAATAGTATCTGCTGTTGATTGGTTCAAGCCATTCCACATTACCGGGTTTTGATACATACTAAGAATGGAGTCTTCCTGATGATAGACAAGACTATCGCAAATGCCTTGTAAATCTGTTTTAAATATTCTTACTTTTTTATATGCTCTTAGTTGCTGCTTTTGTTTTGTTTTTTTATCTGCTTGATATAAAAAAAGGCTATCTGCATATAAAAACAAACTATCACTTTTATCCATGAGTAACAAAGCATGCGGATTTTCAGCTACAAAAGTTTTTTTTGTTTTACTATTGGTATAACCATAATTACCATAAAGTGTTATTTTTTGAATGGAGTCAAATAATTCCATATTTCTAAAGGCTTTACCTATTCCGTTTCTTCTATCGTAATACATACTATCTGCCTTTAGCATTTTTTTATCAGTAAACAAGGTTGCATTTTTACTAAATTGACTCACTTCTTTTTTTGTATCGTACCAACCATTTTCACAAATTATTCTATCTGCTTTCCCTTCAATAGTAGTAGCACCATAAAAATATGCAACTTTTGTAATGGTATTATACATTAATGTGTCGCTGCGCATTGTGTACTCAGGATTGGTAAGTAACACATTCTTTTTAAAGAAGAACTCTTTGCTTCTAGTATAGTAATACCCATATTGGCTTACTAAATTGTTTTTTTCGCTTATAATAAGTGCATTGTTGGTATAGTAACCAACACTTGTATTCATGTCAAAATTAAGTTGACTGGTGGTAAGGGTCATGTTTTTATCAAACATTTTCACATGGCCTTCTAAATAGGCCTTTTTTAAATTGCCCTCATATTTTAAAAATTGGCCTTCCATATGGATACTATCATTGTGATTTATGCGTACGTTGCTGTATGCCTTTACCATATTGGAATCATCGTACAAAATAGCCGAATCACAAAACATGATTGTTTTATCTTGTTTGAGGTGCACATGTCCAATCAATTTTTTTGAATTGCCCAAATTGGTTACTTGACCTTCTAACAAATCAGCCCCAATAATTTCTACTTTACTTTTTTGAGCAAATACTCCGTGTAATAAAAAGAAAAAAAGAAAAAAAAACTGATACCTAAACGCAAAATACTGCATGGCTCCAAAACTATTAAATTTTTAATTACAGAATAACTATGTTTGGTTTTATTTGCATAAATTATTCCAAAAACCAATAAACTAGTTTTGTTAGCAGAATTTGAGCACTTTATAAAACAACACCAACTTGTAAACAAAGGAGAAAAAGTGCTTTTGGCTATTAGTGGTGGCATAGACTCCATGGTAATGCTCCATTTATTTATACAAAGTATTATTCCATTTGAGGTAGCTCATTGCAACTTTATGCTTAGGCAAGCAGAAAGCGAAGGGGATGAAGCCTTTATTTATTCCTTTTGTAAACAACATGGAATTAAACTGCATGTTAAACATTTTGATACGCTAGTATATGCGCATGAAAATACCGTTTCAATACAAATGGCCGCTCGAGCACTCCGGTATAATTGGTTTGATTCTGTTTGCAAGGAAAATGGCATTCAACTAATTGCTACCGCTCACCACCAAAATGATGTAGCGGAAACCATGCTCATCAATATGGTTAGAGGAACAGGCATTGCTGGTATTCATGGTATATTGCCCAAACAAAAAAACATTATCAGACCTTTACTATTTGCCAATAAAACCGACATAGCACAATTTGCTAAACAAAACAAAATTGATTACAGGGTAGATAGTAGCAATGAAAAAGATACCTATTGGCGCAATAAAATACGACACCATGTTTTACCTGTGTTTAATGAGCTTAACCCCAATAATATTGATTCCTTTTATAAACTAAGCCAGAAAATACAGGCAAGTGAATTGCTAATACAAGAACGACTATTGGAGCTAAAACAGCAATATACTTATACGAAAGGTGATAAGCTCTATATTGATAAAAAGGTAAGCCATCATTTTAGCGCAAAAGTTATATTGTTTGATCTGATTAACCCATTTGGATTCCACGAAGAACACATTGACAAAATACTATCCAACAGGGAATTAACTAAAGGAAACTCCTTTTTAAGCCATACGCATGAAATGCTTTTTGTTGAAGACTATTTTATTATAGCTCCTTTAAAAAACAACTTGTTTAAAAAACAACTTGTAATAACCCATGAAGAGCAATCTATTACAAGCAACAATTATCAATTTGACATAAAGCTAAGCAATAAAGTGCCTACCGTATTTAGTAAAGATTCCTTTTACCTTGATGCAGATATAACAGGTACTTCCTTTACCATGAGAAGCATACAAACAGGCGACAAATTTACTCCACTTGGACTAAAAGGTAAAAAACTGATTAGTGACTATTTAACCGATAAAAAAATTGACAAGTTTGACAAAAAAAGTTGTTTGGTGTTACTGAGTACAAAAACAAACGATATTGTTTGTTTATTGCCCTTTCAGATAGGTGATACCTATAAAATAAGCCCTTCCACCAAGTCTGTAATTGCCATCAAGTATTCCTCTGTATCAAATTAAACCACTCTCGTTTGTACTGCAAGCCTAATTAAATATTGCTTTTCCTGCTTCTGACTCCATCATTTGCCAAGCAACATAATATCCCAATTCTCTATAAGCTTCAAATTGTTTCTCGTCAAAAAATTGATCTGCTGTAGATTCATGCGGAAAGCTAGGATGTACTCCTTTATAACTATATACATCGGTAGGCAAGCCCTCAATCATTGCTAATTTTACATAAACAAGCGTTCCTATGCTGCCATCTTTATATTTAATATCTGCAATTGCAAATCCATGCTTGGTTATTCCATATCTTTTTTGAAACAAACTATCTCCAGATGTACCAGGCAAAATAGCATCGGTACCATAACCCTCTCTAAACATAATTCTAGCACCAAAATCTACCCGAACTTTTTCTATTGCATTACCCAAATCGTCAAAGTTAAAAGGAGCATCTGCACCACCGTCTGACACAACAATTAGGTTTAGTTTCCTTCTTATTAATTCGTAGAGAGCTAAGTTTTCAAAATGCCCTCCATCGGAAAGAAGTATATTATTGCTTTCTTCCGTAAATCCATTTCTTAAAATTTCTGTTATGAGCCCTGGTCTAATAAAGTTGGGAGAACCTACATTATTTTCTTTTTTAGGATTACTAGTCCAGTAGCCCAATCGCAGATTAAGCATAGATAGTAAAATGGAAACAACCACGTTTCGAGTAACACCTTCCCC
>JANMIV010000441.1:0-3950 GCA_031375995.1 Bacteroidota bacterium | reverse complement strand
GGCGCGTGCTCAGTTGTGACTGTCGATGTTCCAGATGATGCTATTGTTATTGGTAATCCTGCAAAAGTAATTAGCTACTCAAAAAAATAGAATGAAAAAGGAAATAAAAAAACTAATTAGTCCAATAAGAAGAATTATTTACAAAATTTTTGGCAAAAAACCTTGGAGTTATGGCTATAATGATGTTAGATGGAATTTAATTGAAGAGAGTATTAGTAATGATGATCTATTAAAAGAATTTCTAAACAAAAATATTCCAAGCAATTTTGGTGTTGGCCTTGATGAAAGGGTTGTAGAATATCCTTGGATTTTCAGTAAATTAAGTAATCACAACAAATCAATTCTTTTAGATGCGGGCTCTACGTTTAATTTCCCCCAATTAATAAAACATTATAAGACAATAAATAAAGATCTTACTATTTTTACTTATTACCCCGAAGCAGAAAACTTTATTAATAAAAGAATTTCATATCAATTTGGCGATTTAAGAAATATGCCATTTAATTCATCTTGGTTTGATGAAATCGTATGTCAATCAACTATTGAACATGTTGATATGGACAATTCAATTTATGGATATGAATTAGAAAAAATTAAAGATATTAAAGAAAAAAGTTATGAATACTTAAGGGTCATTGAGGAGTTGGTTCGTGTGTTAAAGCCAGGGGGAAAATTATTGATTACATTCCCCTACGGTAAATTTGAAAACTATGGATTCTTTCAGCAATTTGACTTAGAAATGGTAAAACGGATTTTCGATACACTTAAACGGAGTGGTCATTTTGTAGAGGACTATATTCTTTATTCGCAAAAGGGCTGGCAGTTTAAGACTGCTAATGAGTGCAATGAATCACTATCATATAATCCACATACAGGGCAAGGGAAGGGAAATGATGGCGCAGCACATTGCAGATGCGTGTGTTGCATAGAGTTTATAAAGAATTAATTATGACTTGGGAAGAAGCCGTTCAAGAACTTAGAAGCAAACCTGAAAACAAACAGGCCATTTTAGATAATTATTTTGATGCTGATATTGAAACCGCAAATGAACGTTTTACAAATAGCGAAGAGTTTAGTGAGCTTTTAAAATATATTCCCAAGCAAGCAAAAAATATATTAGATATTGGAGCAGGCAGAGGAATGGCTACTTACGCATTTGCCAAAAATGGATTTTTAGCAACTGCATTAGAGCCTGATAACAGTAATGATGTAGGTGCGGGCGCTATTAGAATTTTAGCGAAAAAACATAACTTACCTATAACTGTAATTGAAACATTTGGAGAGTCTCTTCCTTTTGAAGATAACACCTTTGATATGGTTTATGTGCGCCAAGTATTGCATCATGCCAACGACTTGGCTAAGTTTTGCAAAGAGGTTTATAGAGTACTTAAACCCAATGGAACTTTTATTGCTACCCGCGAACATGTGCTTTCCAAAGAATCTGATTTACATATATTTTTAAACAGCCATCCTTTGCATCATCTTTATGGAGGTGAACATGCCTTCACACTAGAATTTTACCTTAAATGCATTAACAATAGTGGAATGAGGGTTTCAAAAATAATTCATCCTTATGCTAGTGTAATAAATTTTGCGCCACTCAGTAAAGAACAAATGCGTAATAATTTTGCAAATAGTTTAGCTAAATTAACGGGGGGGGTAATTGCGAAAATACTTGTTCGATTTGATTTTATTTACCAAAAAATGGTGGATATAAAGGCAAGTAAAGACCATACTCCTGGACGTGTTTATTCATTTATAGCAACCAAATAAACACATGAACATTTTAATAATTGGAAGCAAAGGATTTATTGGCTCGCATTGTGTAAGCTATTTTAAAGCTAAAAACTACCAAGTGTTTGAGGCGGGAGTGTCAGCAAACATTGATAATAATCCCAATTACAGCCAATTGAATAAAAACAACACGGGTTATGACGAACTTTTTAAAAACCAATATTATGACCTATGTATCAATGCATCTGGCTCAGCGCATGTTGGTTTTTCGTTTGACAAACCGGATATTGACTTTGAGTTGAATGTATTAAACGTCCATAAAATTTTGGTAGGTATTCGCACCTATCAGCCCAAGTGTAAGTTTATCAATTTTTCGAGTGCTGCTGTTTATGGCAATCCCGAAAAATTGCCAATTCCGGAAGAAAGCGGCAAAAACCCTTTATCGCCCTATGGTTTTCATAAACTACAAAGTGAGTATTTAATAAAAGAATACCATCGTTTTTTTGGACTTTCTACTTGTAGTTTAAGGGTTTTTTCGGCTTACGGAACAGGATTGAAAAAACAATTATTTTGGGATTTATACCAAAAAGCAATTCAAAACCCATCACAAATTGAAGTGTATGGAACGGGCGCAGAATCGCGCGATTTTATTTATATTGACGATTTGGTAAAAGGTATTGATTTAATTTTTGAAAATGTGGCTTTTGATGGAAGTGCATTTAACATTTCATCTGGAACCGAGACAACCATAAAAGAGGTGGTTACTCAATTTTACAAGCATTTAAATCCTAACCTCACTTTCAGTTTTAATAATAAACAAAAACAAGGCGATCCTAATAATTGGCAAGCTGATATTTCAGCTCTTAAAAAGCTTGGTTTCAATACAACTGTTAGCTTGAATGATGGTCTTTTAAAAACGGCCAACTGGTTAAACAGTTTATAATACAATATGTTGAATAATAAAAAGTTACATATTTGCTTGCATCTTATTTCTGACCCTAATTGGCATGCAGGAAATATTTATATTTTCAACTTAATTCATGCCATTAGTAAAATAGATAAAGAAGAGCGTGAAAAAATCAAACTGAGCTTAGCTACCCGTAATATAAATGATGTGCCTGATGATATAAAGCCGTTATTAGACTATATTTATATTGATAATATTTTAGTGCTTGGGTTTTATAAAATCATTTCACTTTTACCAGCTTTTTTACGTTTCAAAACGTTTAATTTTAGGCAAATAGATTTTTATTACCCTCCAGGTAATTTTCCTAAAAAATGGATTTTTAACTGGGGTGGATGGATACCTGATTTTCAATACAAACATCTACCACATCTTTTTTCAACCGAAGAATACAATAGCAGAGAAAACAGAAATAAAAATCTTGCAGAACAATCACCTATTTTAGCTTTTAGCAGCCAGCATGCACTGAACGATTATAAAAAGTTTTTTCTCGCCCACGCTAATAATGCTTATTTATTGCGTTTTGTAAGTAATGCCAATAAAAATTGGTTCAGCAGTGATGCCATTGCTGTGCAACAAAAATTTAATTTGCCCAATAATTTTTTCATAGTGTGCAATCAATTTTGGAAACACAAAGACCACACAACAGTAATAAAAGCCATGAGTTTATTAAAACAAAAAGGCATTGAAATTACGGTGGTATGCACAGGTGCAACGGAAGATTTTAGAAACCCTGATTATTATCCATCACTAGTAAAGTTGGCTGAAGATTTAAGAGTTTCTGAAAATTTAAAAGTACTCGGTTTTATTTCCCGCCACGATCAAATACAGCTAATTAGAAAGTCAATGGCAATTATACAACCTTCGCAGTTTGAAGGTTGGAGTACGGTAGTTGAAGATGGGCGATCACTGGGAAAACATATTTTTTTAAGTGATTTTGCCGTTCACTTAGAACAAAATCCACCAAATACTTGGTTTTTTGAAATGGGGAATCCAGAAGATTTAGCTATTAAAATTGAAAACAATTTAAGTCAATTAAACGCTGGCCCTAATCAAAAAAATGAAGAAAAAGCATTTTTAGAAAACCAAAAGTTAATGAAAGCATATGGCTTAAATTTTATAGAAATGGCAGAAAATAGTTTAAATTAATAGGTATAATAGCAAAAAATAGTTGGTAAAATCGGCCAAAAGCCTTTTCCACAAAGGGATTGAGAGAAGCATATTGAAAACGTTTTCAATATGCTTTTTTTTG
>JANMIV010000430.1:0-3608 GCA_031375995.1 Bacteroidota bacterium | reverse complement strand
CTTGCCCATAAGGTTTGAAAAAATTTTCCCAATGTCCAATAATTACTTGTTTAGGCTTTGTTTGGCTCAATAAATGGTGTGGTACGCAGTCAGTATAATTAGAAGAAGCAATTTGCAGTAAAGCAATATCAACAGGGTGTTCTTTTAAAATGTTCGAATCTATTTTGCCATTGTTTATTTCGCAGCCATTGGTTTTATTGAGTATGCGGCAAACTACTTGCTTGTTTTCCAAAATATCAATCACAAAAGAAAAGTTATTGCCTTCTTTAAATTTATGGGCGTTTAGTTTTTGCGTGGCATCTGTAAATGTCGAAAAGTAATTACTAGCACAAGCACCTTTCATTATATGCAAATGCCTATAATGTGGGCCATGCGATGAATGCATTAGCAGCACGCGCATGTGTTCACCAATATAAATCCAATTGGGTTCATTGGGTTTATACGCAAACTGATTGGCATCAAAAAAAGAGTGCTGTTTTAAGAAGTTTTGTAAAATAATTCTAGCGGAAGTATCGCCATAAATGGTGCAACTTTTTTGCAAAGAGTCGTGTTGCAATAAGTAAGGTAAATCTAAAATATGGTCGTAGTGAGAATGACTGATGAAAACAGCATCAATATCTTTAAAGCCAATATTGTTTCTCTGCACGTAAGCTGCTCCTTTATTAAAGTACTTTGGTTTAAACTGAATATTTGCTGCTCCTGTTTTTATAAAGCGATTATTAGAAAAGAAAGGATCAATACAAATAACATCGTTTTTATATTTAATAATATAGTTATTACAGCCCAAGTACTGAATACTTACTTTACCATTTTTTGCTTCGTTTAGTTGGTATTCTTTTACAATATCTCTGCTAAATACGCCTAGTTTTTCATATTTTTTAGGATAATGGGAAGTGGCACATCCAATGAGTAAGAAAAAGGCAATAACAAAGTAAATATATTTCATAAGGGCGGGCAAATATATTGTGTTAGTAGCAATTGTTACTTACCCTAGCCAACAAAATTTAATAGTTATTTAGTAACTTATTTTTTCAATTTAGAATAAGTGGTCTGATTGTTTAACAATCAGATAAGTAGCATAATAGTACCTAATTTTCTGCCAAAGAGTAAGTTTTAGGAAGCTCCCAATATACCACTTTGGATAAAAATGCAGACCCCAAAAGCATGAAATGGAGAACAGCGAGGAGTGTAAATAATTGATAAATAGATTTTTGTAATATTTTCAGCACTTAGACTAAGTTATTAAAAAAACAGCAAAATAGATTGGTTTGTACGCCTAAAAAGTCATTAATTCGCACAACTAAAAAAATAAATAAATGAGTATTCAATCAATGATGGAAGAAATGACCAAAACAAGCGAAAAGCTTGTAAAAGGTTATGAAGTTTTACAACGAATAAAAGAAGTAGAAATAGCCACTACCCCCAAAGATTTAGTATGGGAGAACGATTTGGTTAAACTATACCACTACAGAAGAGATACTCCAGCTAAAGTAAAAACGCCTGTTTTGGTTTCTTTTGCTATGATGAACCGCCAAGATGTATTGGATTTGCAGCCTGATAGAAGTTTGATGAAAAAATTGTTAGATGAAGGGTTGGATATCTATATTATGGATTGGGGTTATCCTAAAATGCAACATAAATACCTAACCATGGAAGATTATATTGTTGAATTTATGGGTGGTGCAGTAGATTTTGTGCGTAAATCGACCAAAAGCGAAAAAATACATAAAATGGGTATTTGCCAAGGTGGTACTTTCAGCACTATTTACGCTGCATTGTTTCCTGAAAAAATAAAATCGCTTACTGTTTATGTAACGCCATACGACTTTAGCGATAAAGGTACTTGTATGCTTTACAAATGGACCAAAGACTTAAACGTAGATGCTATGGTTGATAATTTAGGCGTTATTCCTGCTAGTATGCTCAATGCAGGTTTTAGCTCATTGAAACCAAGTATGGATGTAAGTAAATACTTTGGCGTAATGGATATGATGGACGATGAAGCTAAAATGTTGAACTTTTTGCGCATGGAAAAGTGGAAAGCAGATTGTCCCGATTTGCCTGGCGAAATGTTTAGAAAGTACATCAAAGACTTATGGAGAGATAATAAACTGATAAAAGGAGAGTTGGAAATAGGTGGCAGACCGGTAGATTTAAAGAAGGTAACCATGCCATTTTTAAATATATATGCTACTGAAGACACCATAATTCCTAATACATCTACCATACCTGTAAACGATTTAATAGGTTCAAAAGACAAGGAATTATATGCATTCCCGGGTGGACATATTGGCGTGTTTGTAGGCGCAAAATCGCAAAAAGAACTAGCTCCAAAAGTAGCCAAGTGGGTTGCTGAAAAAAGCTAATCACCATTTGTGATTTGTGAATTTTGATTTAGTAGATTACTCTAAAAATAATTTAACAGGTGTTGGAATAAATTAGCAAGAGGCATAATCAATATGCTTACTCGCAATATGTGATTTAGTGAGGGTAAACAATTTTTCAATTGAATATTTTTAAACAGATAGAAATATGAAATGGATATTTATTTATTTTGTTTTCGTATTTAACAGTTCTTATGGACAGAATAATAAGTTAAATAGAAAACATTATTTTTATGAAAAATTGGGTGCAAAAGCTTCTTATGTCTATAATAATCGCAGCGGTATTGAAATTGGTTTAGTCAAATATCCCAAAGTGCCACACATTAAAGACCCTTCGAGTTTGAACCCTTATATCTCTTCCGACATATTTTTCAAGTTTGATAATGCCAAAGTTTTATATCAACCAAAGTTTGGAGTTGAATATTATTACCAATCAACTGGTTTTAAATTATCAATAGCAGATTTAACTGATTTTAATAATCACTCCATAAGAATTATACCTGAGATTGTTTTAGGATTATTTGGACAAATTTATATTGCTTATGGGTATAGCTTAGGAGTTAATAACTCAGAAATATTTGGTAATATGAACCACCGATTTAGTTTTAATTTGACTCTTCCTTTGGCGAACTTAAGAAAAGAAAGAATTTGAAACCTTCCAACCTATCAATTTCCCAATTTTACAACCGCCAATCAATAGGTGTTTTGTTATTGGCTATTAAATACTCATTGGTTTTGGAAAAGGGTTTGCTATTAAAAAATCCCCTGTAGGCGGAAAGAGGGGAAGGGTGAGCACTTTCTAAAATGCAGTGTTTGCTGGAATGGATGAGGTGCTTTTTACTTTGTGCATGAGCACCCCATAAAATAAAAACAACATTTTCTTTGTGGTCGGAGATTGCTCTTATAATTTCATCAGTAAACAATTGCCAACCTATATGGCTGTGGGAACCAGCTTGGTTTTCTATTACAGTAAGGCTACTATTTAACAATAATACACCTTGTTGCGCCCATTTGCTCAAGTCTCCGTTTGCGGGAATTGTAAATCCGTTTATATCAGCTTGGAGTTCCTTAAAAATATTGCGTAAGCTGGGTGGTATTTTTACACCTTTGTTTACCGAAAAGCTGAGTCCGTTGGCTTCTCCTGCTCCATGGTAAGGGTCTTGCCCCAATATAACCACTTTTATATCTTTAAAATGGCAAACTTCAAAAGCATTAAAAATTTGA
>JANMIV010000429.1:0-3026 GCA_031375995.1 Bacteroidota bacterium | reverse complement strand
TCAAATTTTTCAAAAACTTCTGTTTCCCACTCAACAGGTAGTGGACCATTTATTTTTTTTTGAGCCAAAGGTGCTAAGTATCTCAACCAAAAGTCAAGCCCCTTCATTTTTTTTCTAGTGGCTAAAATTACTTGCTTTACTGTTTCTTTATCAGCTTCGGTAAAACTGTTACTTTTATTGATAAGGTCAATGAGCGCTATTTGATTTTGCTCAAACAATGCTAATTTGTTTTTATAGTTTACAATATAGGCTTCGTTCTTTTCATTGTAGGTAAAAGAAACAAGAATACTTACTATGATAACTAGAAAAGTAAAAAGTGTAATTTTTTTATTCATTCGAATTTTTAAAATACAAAAAACGGATAGGCATTTAAATACCTATCCGTTTTTATTTTAGTTTGATTAATTAGTGCATGATTACTACTTTAATAGTAGTAGTTTTTCCATTGATTCCTTCAATAGATAACATATAGATTCCATCTTGTAAATTGCTTACGTCTATTTTGTTATTGATTGAGGCATCCATATTTTCTTGAATTAATAATTTACCAGTTAATGAATATAATTTAACATTCATATTTCCTGTTAGATTATTGGTACTGATGTTTAATTCTGTTTGTGCTGGATTAGGATATACATTGAAGTTATTGCTAAAATCAATTTTGTTAATACCAACACCAGGACCACGAACTAATTTTACATTGAAAGTCTCAACCGCTTTTAGTGAATCAGTAGTTTCAAAAGCAAATACTGTCCATTGTAGCGTTAATGAATCTCCTTTGGCAACACCATTGGTGGCTAAAATACCATCAATTGCTCCGCTAGTTAATGTTAAGGCAGTGTTAGCACCCGCATTATCAGCATCTAAGTTTAATAATGGATTAGTGAAGTTACCAGTTAAGGTTGCAGCTTTCCATTTGTATTTAGAAGCTTTGCTTGAAGCAGACCAATTGATAACAACTGGTGTTGTGCTATTTTGAGACACTACCACTCTTGCATTGTTAGCTGGGCTGGTTAAGTTAAATGTACCTAATATACGCTTGCGTGTTAAAGTGATATTCCAATCTTGGCTTGCTTTTAAAGAATCGCTACCGATATAGGCAAATACAGTCCATTTTAAAGTAACAGAATCTCTACGTTTAATGTTCAAAGAATTTAAAATATTATCAATTCCACCACTTGTTAAAGTCAATACGCTATCAGTGCCAGCATTGTTTGAAGCAACGCGCAATAATGGGGTAGTGAAGCTACCAGTAGCACTTGTAGCAAACCATCTGTAAGTAGTTGCATTGCTTGATTTTGTCCAGTTGATATTAACTGCAGTGGTATTGTTTTCTTCTACTTCTAAACTAGCGTTATTAGCAGGAGAAGCTAAGTTAAATGCACCTAATGCAGGTTTGTTGCGCGCTAAAGTTAAATTAAATACTTGTGTAGCTTGCAATGAATCACTCGTGCCTTTGTAAGCAAATACAGTCCATTTGGTTTTTACTGAATCTCCTTTGGCGATGTTTAAGCTTGCTAAAATGGCATCAACACCACCTGAAGTCAAAGTTAAAACGGTATCAACACCTGTATTGTTTGATGCCAATGATAATAATGGTGCAGTAAAGCTGCCAGTAGCAGTAGTTAATAACCATTTGTATCTAGTTGCATTGAATGAACTATTCCAATTTACGTTAATAGCTGTAGTGTTTGCACTATCAGTGTTTACTCTTGCATTGTTAGCAGGATTTAGCAGATTGAATGCTGATAAAGGCATTTCTACAATATCTTTTTTGCGAACGCCATATAATTGGTAGCCAGTAGCACAACCATTGGTAGGCGATGAGCAGAACTGAGCTAAGATTCCTTCAAATATAAATGCTCCTTTTGGAACACCTAATGCTGGAGCATCTTCTATTTCAGTATCTACTGCAGAAATTACTCTTAAAATTGTAGTATCACCTGCTGTTGATCCATCCCAAACTGTAGTATTGCTGCTAGCTGCAAAAGAGGTTGCAGTTGAATTGGTTCTTAAGCCAACTATGCGAACAACTTTACTTTCATAGAATTCACCATTGGTATTGATTTGTTTAACAGTAGCAACCAAAGGAGCAGGTATTGTAGCATTTGAGCTCATTTTTGTTACTCTGCTATTTTCACCATAAGCACCTGTTCCAATATTTATTTGAGCATAGTTGTTAAAATCACTTCTACCACCTACTACTTCTACCAAATCTCCTTCTTTTAAACCATTGCTAGTAATTGAATCAACCATTGCACCTGAAGATTGACGAACAGCAATTGCTCCTGTTGAATCTTGAATATAAATAAATCTACCCCAAGCTCTGGTAATTACACCTTTTACTCTTACGGTATCGTTGTTTATAGAACGAGCTGCATTTATAGAGATTAATTGTTCAGCATTAGCAGTTGTAGGATTAAACATTTTTAAAATTTGGCCACCTTCTACTAATTCAGTTGTGGTAGCATAATGTGCTTGATCAACCAATAAAAAGTTACCAGCACCTAATATGTCTTGCACATCTATAACGCCAGATGCTTCTTCATCTTGTGTTAAAAAGTTAGCGCGACCAGCAATAAAACGAGTTGAATCGTGAGAAGCCAATAATACTAATCTATCAGTAGCAATGGTGTATTGCCAAGTTTTGCTTAAATGTGTTTGGTTTCCTACATCTTCTTGAATAATAATATGACCAGAATTATCAATTCCAATATTATCCATCATTTTAGGACCTTCAGTTCCATCTAACACAGCAGTAATAGTTCCACCAGTAGTTGGGTTTTTAATATCGTTAAAACGTAATTTCCACATTCGCGAAGGCTTAGTAAACGAATTGGTAGTTACAAAATAGAAATCGTTAGGATTTGAAGGGTCAAATAAACCATCTTCAGGACGTAAGAATTTAGTAACCGATAAAGCGTTACTTCTAGTATTAAGAGCTAAACCAGTTGAATCTTTTACAATACCTAAATCAACCATAGTAAATGGAGTGTTAGGGGCAGGAATACAGCTACAGTTCCAAC
>JANMIV010000420.1:0-2079 GCA_031375995.1 Bacteroidota bacterium | reverse complement strand
CAAACTAGGGCATTTTTATTTGTTAAATCTATTTTCATTTTTTTTCTTTTTTTCTGTGCTTTTGGCTTCTAGCAAATAAGCTTTACTAACTCATTTTACATTTTACATCTCACATTTGTCATCTCTCCATTCCAATTGTCTATTGACTATCGTCTATCAACCAACAACTATCAACTATCAACTCTTCTCATATTCCTTTCCACATCGCGCTCCTTAATGCTTTCTCGCTTATCAAAAGCTTTTTTACCTTGCGCCAAAGCTATTTCTATTTTTATAAATCCGTTTTCTGCTTCGTACAACTTAAGCGGAACAATGGAAAAACCTTTTTCTTCTCCCCGCTTTTGCAATTTTTTAAGTTCTACCTTTTTAAGCAACAGTTTTCTAATAGCCAAAGGCTCATGATTATAAACGCTTCCTTGCTTAAAAGTACCAATATTCATGTTCCTTACATACAACTCATTATCTCTATAAAAACAATAAGCTTCTGTAATAGAAGCATTTCCAGCCTTTATAGATTTAACTTCTGTTCCACCCAGCACTATTCCAGCCGAATATTTCGTTAAAAGTTGAAACTCAAAACTGGCTTTTTTATTCAATATACTGATGCGTTTGTAAGCTTTATCTTTACTCATGGTTGAAGTTGCAAAGTAAACAGTAATTTGATGAATTTACAGCCTATTGGCAATTTTACTTGTAAATTCCTTATTCCAAATCCTTTCTCCTTATTCTAGAATTAATAATCTCCAATTTTATGAACTTATAATTTATAATTTATTCTTTACTTTGCCCTCAATGATAAAAGCAGAAAATATTTGTAAAAGTTATAATAATTTGCAAATACTAAAAGGTATAAACTTACACATAGATAAAGGCGAAATTGTTGCCATAGTGGGTGCTAGCGGTGCTGGTAAAACTACTTTATTGCAAATATTAGGCACTTTAGACAAAGCCAGTTCGGGTAAATTGCTTATCAACAACCAAGAACTAAATACTTTGAGTGATAACAAAATATCGGCTTTTAGAAACAAAAACATTGGTTTTATCTTTCAATTTCATCAATTATTGCCTGAATTTACTGCTTTTGAAAATGTAATGATACCTGCTTGGATAGCAAAAAGTAATGAAAAAGAAAGCAAACAAAAAGCAACTGAACTGTTTGAATACTTAGGCATAAAAGATAGAATGACACACAAACCCAGCGAACTGAGCGGTGGAGAACAGCAACGTGTGGCAGTGGCTAGAGCTATTATTAATAATCCAGCCGTTTTATTGGCTGACGAACCAAGTGGAAACTTAGATTCTGAAAGTGCTGCCTCCTTGCACGACTTATTTTTTGATTTACGCAGTAAATTCAATCAAACTATAGTAATTGTTACCCATAACCATGAATTGGCAAACAGGTGCGATAGAAAACTACAAATGAAAGATGGGTTAATTATTTAAGAGCCTACATGTCAGATTCTTTGCAAAAACCTATTGATGTACTAAGACAATACTGGGGATACAACCAATTCAGACCCCTTCAAACCGAAATTATACAATCTGTAATAGAGGGAAAAGATACGCTTGCCTTATTACCTACAGGAGGAGGCAAATCTCTCTGTTTTCAAGTACCTGCCATGGTTAAACCTGGACTTTGTTTGGTTATATCACCACTAATTGCTTTGATGAAAGACCAAGTAGAAAACCTAAACCAACATGGAATTAAAGCAAAATCTATTTACAGTGGGCTCACATACCGAGAGATTAGTTTAATTCTCAACAATGCCGCTTTTGACGAGGAATTGAAATTCTTGTACCTTTCTCCGGAAAGGCTAAATACGGCACTTTTTTTAGAAAACTTGCCCCACTTACCCATTAACTTATTGGCCATAGACGAAGCACATTGCATAAGCCAATGGGGGCATGAGTTTAGACCAGAATACAGACAAATTGCCAATATAAGAAAATACATACCGCATGTAAATACCATTGCACTTACAGCTACCGCTACCAAAGAGGTAATAAAAGATATTCAAACCCAATTAGCCTTGAGCGATGTTGCCACTTTTACTAAAAGTTTCGAGCGAAAAAATTTGC
>JANMIV010000373.1:0-2285 GCA_031375995.1 Bacteroidota bacterium | reverse complement strand
AACAGTCATGGAGGAAACAGTAACCGTAAGTTTATTATCAAACTTTACTTTTAAGTAACCTGATGCAATTTTTGCTTGTGTAAAACTATTGAACAAACTAAATGGGGTAATATTGGGAGCCCCATCGCTTAAAGCAGGCACAATAGTTGGGCTATTGGCTATGGCCAAATCTATGGCGTCTTTGGTTGACTGATTCTGAAAACCATTCCTCATTTGCGTTAATGAGCGCCCGCCTTCTATATTAAAATCATTGATATCAAGCAGCCCCAGTTTTTGTGTGTATGAACTTACTCCTTGGTTTGGAATAGTTAGTAATGATAAAGTATTTACTTCTTTAATCTTACTCTTGCGAAAAAATAAACGCATAAATCCATCTGGATCGTATTTGATATTCGAATCTGGCTTCACCAAATTTACCAGCTTCAAATCAGCATTTACAAGTGGCAGACCGAACTCAGGTTCTGGCTTATAATTGTCGTATTTGTTAAAATCTACCTCTTCCTTTTTACATGCTGCCAAAATAAAAAAGAAGGAAATGAAAATAATGTATCTTTTTTTCATAAGCTTTTTTGCAATTTTAACAAAAAAAACCCATTCCATTACCATCTTTTATATGAATAGCCATTTATATAATACAAAGATGTAAAAAGATGTAAGCTATTCTCTTACAATATTTTTAAATAATAACTCCATCGTCATCATGTCTTCAAAAGCCAAATCGTCTTCTTGCAACATTTCCTTATCCTCCTCCAATGCCTCGTTAGCATTGCTTTCTTGTGGATAATGATAAATGCTCCAAGCGCCATTGTTATATTCCAATGCTGTTAAGTTTTCTATCCAATCACCACTATTCAAATAGGTAATTTGGCCATAACTGGTTGCAAAAGTTTTCATGCTAGGTTGGTGGATATGTCCACAAACTACATAATCATATTTCTTTTCAATCCCTATCTGTATGGTAGTTTCCTCAAAATCATCAATAAATTTAATAGCACTTTTTACCCCTTGTTTCACTTTCTTAGAAAAGGAAAGTCGTCCCTTGTTTAGTATTTTTTGCGAAACAAAATTGACCATGCTATTTAGTAAAATTAGTATATCATAACCTATGCCACCTAACTTAGCTAGCCATTTACTATGCTTCATACTAATGTCAAAAACATCACCATGGAAAAACCATGCTTTTTTGCCATCCAAATCCAAAACCAACTTATTCAATATTTGCAAATTACCCAAGTTGAAATCTGTAAACTTACGCAGCATTTCATCATGGTTTCCTGTTAAGTAGTATATTTTGGTACCTGTACTCAACATTTTAAAAATACGTTGCACTACTTTCATGTGGCTTTTTGGCCAATAGTGCTTACTGAATTGCCAAATATCAATGATATCGCCATTCAAAATTAAAATTTCAGGATCGATTGATTTGAGGTACTTATTAACTGCTTTGGCCTGACAACCATAAGTTCCAAGGTGAATATCTGAAACTACAGCTAACTTAATTTTACGTTTATACATAAATTGAGGTTTTGCAAAGTTTGATTTTGATTGTGTACTGATTATAAACTAAATATTAAATAATTGTTGCAAGTGCAGTTTTCCCTATTTTACACTTAATTTGTAGCATGGTAATGAAGTACCTAACCCATTATAAGTACGCTATTGCTTGGGCTTTAATTATATTATTGCTTTGCGGCATGAATGGTGCACACTTTCCTAAATTTAATATTGCTAGCTTTATACGCATTGACAAAATAGCCCACATGGTGCTATTTGGTTTCTTTACTTACTTAATTGCAATTGCTTCTCAAAAAGCCTTTGTAAATAGCACTTCTTTTAAGTTAATCTTTCCTGCTTTTTTTATTGGTACCTTTTATGGTATTCTTATTGAAGTAATGCAAGCCACTATTTTTATTAATAGGAGTTATGATTATTTAGATATGTTGGCCAATACTTTGGGCTGCCTTATTGCATGGGTAGTTTTACACTTTAAACTGAAAAAGCAAGTTAAAACCATTTGATAAAATATACATGAGATGCTTGGAAAGCTATCTCATGTATATTCCTTTTATTGTAGCGTGTTATGCTTGTGCTTGCTCAGCTTCTCCTGAGCGTTCAGGGCGCATTTGAGGGAAAAACAATACATCTTGTATGGAATGTTGGTTGGTCAATAACATAGCCAACCTATCAATGCCAATTCCTATGCCTGCGGTTGGCGGCATCCCGTACTCCAAGGCACGTAAAAAGTCGTGGTCTATAAACATGGCTTCATCATCGCCACGTTCCAT
>JANMIV010000366.1:0-3733 GCA_031375995.1 Bacteroidota bacterium | reverse complement strand
AGCACTATCGTCTCTGGCACGGCTTTTATCTTCTCTGTAAAATCGTTCAAATATGCGTGGCAAACTTTCTTGGTTTATCCCTTGTCCATTATCAGCTATTTCTACTAAAATATTATCGCCCATTACGTAGTAAGAAGCCGTTGTAATGCCCTTTTCATTGCCATATTTAATGGCATTGCCAATTAAATTGACCAAAACTGTTCTTATTCGGTATTTATCTGCAATTACATAAAAAGGTCTGTTACACCCTTCCTTAATCAACTGTTCTATTCCTTTTTGGTTGGCTTTTACTTCAAATTGTTCATATACGTCTTTGGTTAGCGCATTTATATCAAACCGATCCATTTGCATAATCAATTCACCACTTTCTAGTTTTGATATTTCCAATAAATCAGCCACCAAATCACTCAGTCTGTCGGTACTTTTTGTTGCTTTTTGCAAAAACTTTTTGTTTACTTCCACATCATCCATTGCTCCATCAAGCAGTGTATGTAGATAGCCTTGTATGCTAAATATGGGCGTTTTTAACTCATGGCTTACATTGCCCAAAAACTCTTTTCTAAAATCGGCTAATTTCTTTAGTTGATCTATTTCTATTTTTTTATCGCGTGCCCAATTGATTACTTCTTTGCTCATTTCAAAAATGGGATCTTTGTCCCAAGCAAAATTTTCTATTACGGCATCGTACTTTTGTGTTTTTAAACTATGTATGGTTTTGTATATGAGTTTGATTTTGCGGTAAATAAAAAACTCCAAAGTGTAAAAAAACAGGAAAAAAGATAAGCCAGCTGTAAGGGTAAAAATAACGGTAATAGAAACCCAATCAGATTCTAAAATAAAATACATTACCAATGATATTACTGAAGCTATAATGCTCGAAACCAATAATGCAATATGGATGGGTTTAGGGTTGCGAATCATATAAGGGAAAGCGGTATTTTATTGAAATGGCTGATTTAAGAAACAAAAATACGGTATAATCTAAATGCACCATATAGTAATAGGGTGCTGCCAAGCAAGTATTGAATAATTTGGCTAATTGGCAAAGGTATTTTACCTATAAGCATACTCCCTCCAATTACTACATAAAACAAACCCATTACTGCACCAAAGTATTTTACAATATTGCCTATTTTATTTTCTCTTTGTTCTTTGTGTTCTTCTACGTCCATTTGCACTGGTATATTATAAAAAAATAAGCCTGCTAAACTAATGTTTAACAAGCTTATTTATATTATGTTATTGTTAAAATAATTATTGTTGTAAGTTAAACAAAAACGGAAGGGTAAAGTAAACAGGAACTGCTCTTCCTGCCTGACGTCCCGGACTCCATTTTGGCATGCCTTTTACCGCTTTTATTACGGCTTCTTCGCATCCCCAACCTAGTTCTGGTTTGTTTATTACTTGAATCTGACTAATGGTTCCATCAGCCATTACTGCAAAGCGAAGTACTACTCGGCCTTCAATATTGTTTTCCTTAGCCATTGGAGGATAATCAACTGCAGAACCTAAATATTCATACATTTTTTCTTCTCCGCCTGGAAACTCAGGAGATACTTCAGCATCTAGTAAAATTTCGTTCCCTCCACCGTCACCAGTTCCGGGTTCTTCTACCAATACTTCTTTTGCGTTAGGATCACCTTCTACCGTTTGAGCTCCAGCATCTACTTCTTGCAATTTTTCTTGCGTTGGAGGTGGTTCGTCTGGTACTTCCTCATCCTTTTTTATCTCTGGTGGAGTAAACTTAATGGTACTCTTCACTGGAGGTGGAGGAGGAGGTGGAGGAGGAGGTGGTGCAGATTTATCAATTGGAGGCGGAGCATCCAATTTGGTTACATCGGCTTCCACTATAATGTTTTCTTTGGGTATTTGCGATTTGATGTAATTTACAATTACAGGAGCTGCAATAGCCAATGAAAAACCGATGATAGAGAAAATAATTCCTTTAATGGTATAGTTGCTACTTTTCTTACGTAACACAAAGGCACCATATTGTTGGTTGCGCCCTTCAAATACCAAATTTACCCAATTGTTATCGAAAATACTTGTATTTGCCATGTGTTTACTTATTAGGTCCAGCAGCCTCTATGGTTGCCATTGATGTTTTAATGAGCTCTTTTTCTGGGTCTGAAATGTCAACTATGGCATACCTTCCAATATTACAAATTAACATTTCATCTAAAATGTCAACTATATTTTTGAATTTGGCCTTGTCGTCTGCTTTTATTACTACTATCAAGGCGTCTTTATCGCCTTTAATATCGCTAATTCTAGCTTTCATTTCACTTTCCTTAATTTTAGAAGTCTTATACAAGTCTTTGTAAACTTGCACAGAATCTATTCGTTTATTGCGTTTTTTGTTTTCGCGCAATAACATGGGTCTAATGCCTCCATCGCTAAAATCCGTTATTTGAGGAACTTCTGGTTCGCCTGTTATTGGATTGATGAAATAATACACAATGGTATTATTTTCTGTTAACAGCACTGTAACTGCTTGTGAAGCCTTTATTAAAGATTTATCAGCAGTATCATCCTTAACAGGCATGTTAAGTTCCATGGTTTTTGGCTTGTTGAGCGAGGTAGTTAACATGAAAAAGGTAATTAACAAGAAGCCTAAATCTACCATGGGTGTAAAATCTACACGGGTTGATAGTTTCTTGCCTTTTGGTTTACCGCCTTTTTTATGGCCACCACCGCCACCGCCTTCTATTTCTGCCATTTTTTAGTTTCCTTTCTTTAAATTATTTACCACCTTCCATTGATGTAATAAAATTGAATCTATTTACATCTTTTTCTTGTAGGGTTTTAATTACTTGTTTAATTGTTGGGTAACTTACCTCTCTATCGCCTTTTATAGCCACTCTAAAGTTATTGTTGGTCAATCTGCTTTGCCATACCCAGTCTCCTAACTCATTGGTTAATGAGTCGCAAGGAATACCAGTTGATGCAATAGATTTACGCTGTTCTGAACTTAAGTTGATGTATTGTTTCAATTGAGCTATTGGTAAACCAAAACTGCTCATGTTTGAAAACTTTTTTCTTTCATCTTCTGTAAATTCAATATTATACTTTTTACCCATACGCTCTAGCAAAGTATATTTATAATGCTCGCCTTGCAAGTCAAAGAATACTCTATTATCATCACTAATGGTAATAAGCATTACATCAATATCGGGTAGTGGAATTTCGGCAACAGAGGCTGGAGTTAACACCTGTACTGGTTCATCGGGTTTGAACTGGGTGGCCAACATAAAAAATGTTAGCAATAGGAATGCAACGTCTGTCATTGCAGTCATATCAACCGATGTGCTTTTACGAGGTACTTTTACTTTAGCCATTTTGTTTGTTTTATTTTAAAATTAAAAATTTAATACGCAATTCTTGAATTGCCAATAAAACTAGCGTTTGTGCGCTGCTGCAAAGTTTTGTACTATAGTGAAACCAGCTTCATCAATGGTATAAGTAATTTTATCAATTTTTGTTGTAAATACGTTATACATGATAATGGCTACTGCTGAGTTACCAATTCCTAAAGCGGTATCTCTGAGGCACTTATCAATACCGCTTTAGGTATCGGTGGTTCAGTACTTGGTATCATGGCTTACAACTATTTCAGTACACGTGTTGATGCTATTACACACAGTATGGATGAAGCAGGATATAGCATTTTGCATACATTAAAAGCTTCTAAATAATTTTTAGAAATACTCACACATTTAATAAAAAAATAAAA
>JANMIV010000356.1:0-2790 GCA_031375995.1 Bacteroidota bacterium | reverse complement strand
AAGTACCTCTGAATTAAATGGTCTTTTAAAGCAAGAAATTGCCATTTTATTGGATGAGTACAACAATGAAGATTTAAGCACGTTTGAAAATTTACCAAACCATAAGCCTTATGTAATAATGGTAGTGGGTGTAAATGGGGTTGGTAAAACTACCACCATTGGCAAATTGGCCAATCAATTTAAAAAAGCGGGTAAAAAGGTAGTATTAGGAGCAGCAGATACTTTTAGAGCGGCAGCGGTAGAGCAATTAAAAATTTGGGGGCAGCGCAATGATGTGCATGTGGTGGAACATGGTATGAATACAGATCCTGCTTCGGTTGCTTTTGATGCTGTTAAATATGCAATAGCAGAAGATGCCGATGTTTGTATTATAGATACTGCTGGTCGTTTGCACAATAAAATTGGCCTAATGGATGAATTGTCTAAAATAAAACGCGTAATGAGTAAGGTAAAAGAAGGAACTCCACACGAGGTTTTATTGGTTTTAGATGCAAGTACTGGTCAGAATGCTTTTGAACAAGCACGTCAGTTTACTGCGGCAACAGAAGTAAACGCTTTGGCTTTAACAAAATTAGATGGTACCGCTAAAGGTGGTGTGGTAATTGGTATTGCCGATCAGTTTAAAATTCCAGTTAAATATATAGGTGTAGGAGAAGGCATTGATGATTTGCAAGTATTTAATAAAAAAGAATTTGTAGATTCATTGTTCAACTAAACACCTTTGCATGTTTAAGCGTAAAATATACGATATAGTAATAGTTGGAGCGGGTCCTGCTGGCAGCACAGCAGCTTTAGCCTTACAGAATAGTGGTTTAAATGTACTCCTTTTGGAAAAAAGTGTTTTTCCTAGAGATAAGGTCTGTGGTGATGCCGTAAGTTGGATAGCCAGAAAAGTATTGGGAGAGATTAATCCCCAATATGCTGAAGAATTGCATGCTTTCTCTAAAAAAACAGTTATTTCTCAAGCAAGGGTATATAGTCCTAAAAACGATTCCTTCGATTTCACGTTTAATAAAAACGGTTATTGCATCAAGCGTATTGATTTTGATAATTTTCTTTTTGAAAAAGCGTGTACTATTCCATCCTTAGAAATTCATCAGAATAGTGCCATCCAAAATCTAATAAATGGCGATGATTTTGTTGAGATTACTTTTGATTCTGGTGATGTTATTCAAGCTAAAATAGTTTTGGGTTGCGATGGAGCTAATTCAATTGTGAATAGAAAGCTGGGGAGTAATTTATTGGATAGAAAGCACCACTCTGGCGCTGTTACCCAATATATAAAAAATATTGAGGGTTTAGAGCACAATCGCTTAGAGGTATATTTTGTAAAAGATTTCTTGCCAGGGTATTTTTGGATATTTCCCGTTTCAGAAACGGAAGCCAATGTAGGTTTTGGTATGTTAAGCGAAACAGTTTCAAAACTGAATATTGATTTGAAGAAAAGTTTCCATCAAATCATTTATGAAACAGAGGAAATTAGCGGCAGGTTTAAGAATGCAGAAGTAACCAGCAAAGTAAAAGGTTTTGGATTGCCACTTGGTTCTAAGAAACGGGTTATTTCTGGCCATCGGTTTATGCTTTGTGGTGATGCTGCTGCACTTATTGACCCTTTTAGCGGAGAAGGCATTGAACATGCCATGCGCAGCGGAAAGTATGCAGCGGAAATGGCCATTAATTGTTTTAAGGAGAATGATTTTTCTGCCAATAAATTGAAAGCGTACGATGAAATTGTATATAAAAAAGTATGGAAAACTTTTAAAGAGCATTACCTCATGCAGCGAGTATTGGGAAAAAGGGAATGGTTAGTGAATTTAATTATTCAATTTACCAATATTCCATTTGTTAAAAGGCAAATACCTAAGCTGTTTTATTAGGTAATATAATAACAATTTTAAAAATTAGCGTAATCTGCGCTAAATTAGGATGAAAACAAAAACACGTAAACAAGACAAGATTAATATAGTTACACTGGGTTGTAGCAAAAATATAGTTGATAGTGAAGTACTATATAGCCAGTTAAAGGCAAACGATTTTGATGTAACCCACGAATCGATAAAAGACGATGCGAATATAGTAATTGTAAACACTTGCGGTTTTATAGAAAATGCCAAACAAGAGAGCATAGATACTATTTTGCGTTACGCAGAAGCCAAACAAGCAGGAGAAATAGATAAATTGTACGTAACGGGCTGTTTAAGTCAGCGTTATAAGCCAGATTTAGAAAAAGAAATTCCAGATGTGGATGAGTATTTTGGCACATTGCACTTACCCCAGCTCTTAAAAACTTTAGGAGCGGACTATAAGCAGGAACTGATAGGTGAACGTCTGTTAACTACACCAAGCCACTATGCCTATTTAAAAATTTCAGAAGGTTGTGATAGACCCTGTTCTTTTTGCGCTATACCCATTATGCGTGGTAAGCATGTGTCAAAAACTTTTGAGCAGATAGAAACGGAAGTAAAGCATTTGGTTAAAAATGGGACCAAAGAAATTTTGCTCATAGCACAAGACAGCACTTATTATGGACTTGACTTATATGGTGAACGTAAGTTAGCAGAACTTTTAAGACGTGTTTCTGATGTGGAAGGCGTGGAGTGGATTCGTTTACACTATGCTTATCCAAGTCAATTTCCTTTAGATGCCTTAGATGTGATTGCAGAAAGACCCAATATTTGTAAATACATTGATATTCCTTTGCAACATACCAGCGATAATATGCTAAAAGTGATGCGCAGAGGAATTACCCAAAACCGCACCCAGGAAGCAGTAGATGCCATAAGAGCCAGA
>JANMIV010000347.1:0-1572 GCA_031375995.1 Bacteroidota bacterium | reverse complement strand
TTGTTGCCACAGTTGTCCGTCGCTGTCCATGTTCTTGTGATAACTACACTCGCTGCACAAGTGCCTGGTACTGATTTTTCATCAAATACAATTGATACGTCTTTGTCACAATTATCTGTCGCTACGATGCCTGTCGGTACTAATGGAATAACACCGCAGTTTGCAGATGCGTCTATTGGAATTCCTACTAACGTTGGTATTTTATTATCTTTTACAATAATAGTTTGAGTTTTTGTATCCTTATTACCACAAGCATCAGTTGCTGTCCATGTGCGTTTCAATGTGTATGCATCAGTACAAAGTTCGTCAATTTTAGTTTCAACAAAAGTAATTTTTACATTAGTATCACAAGCGTCAGTTGCAGTTGGCGTTGCAGGAGCTGGTACGTTATCACATTCAGCAGAAGTATCTGCTGGAATACCTGCTAAAATTGGTGCGCCTTTGTCTTCAACTTTGATAACTTGTGTTTTAACAGAACTATTGTTACAATTATCAGTTGCTGTCCATGTACGAGTTAATGTATAAGAACCACCACAACCATTTGTAATTGCACTCTTATCTTCTTTGAAAATAACTGTTATGCCTTTGTCACAATTGTCTGTCGCTGTGATGTTAGTAGGTGCAGTTGGAACAGCATTACAATCAACTACCGCATCAGCAGGAGTTGCAGATAAAACAGGTGCTTTTGTATCTTTTACTGTGATAATTTGAGTTTTAGCCTCTTTGTTACCACAAGCATCAGTTGCTGTCCATGTACGCTCTAATGTGTAAGTATCAGGACAAGTACCGTCTTTTTTCACTTCTGCATACTCTACTTTGGGAGTTTTATCACAATTGTCAGTAGCCGTGACGTCTGTTGGTGCGTTTGGAACTACATCACATTCATACGTTGCGTTTGCAGGAACATTTGCTAAAACAGGTTTTGTATCGTCCTTAATTGTTAATTTTTGAGTTTTTGTAGAAGTATTACCACAGTTATCTGTCGCTGTCCATGTACGAAGTGTTGTACCTGACGCAGCACAAGAACCTGCTGTATTGTCTTCTTTCAAAGTAACTGTTACGTCTTTATCACAATTGTCTGTCGCTTTAACTGTTGGAGCTACTGGGATTGCGTTACAATCTACCGTTGCATCAGCTGGAACTGTACCAATTACAGGAACTTTCGTATCTTTTACTGTAATATTTTGCGTTACTGCCGTTGAGTTTCCACACTTATCAGTTGCTGACCAAGTACGCTTTAATGTATAAGCATCAGTACACGTTACGTTGATTTTTTCTTCTTTATAAGTCAAAACAACGGTAGGGTCACAAGCATCTTTTACTGTTGGTGTTGCTGTTGCAGGAACGTTGTCACACTCTGCATTTGTATCTGCTGGAACACCTGAAATTACTGGTGGCGTGCCATCTCCAACTTTGATAATCTGCGTTTTAGAAGCAATATTACCACAATTATCTTCTGCTGTCCAAGTACGCTTCAAAGTGTAAGCATTGTCACAAGTACCTGGTTCTTTTAGCTCTGTAAAAGTAATTTTAACATCTTTGTCACAATTGTCCGTTGCAGTTACTGTTCCA
>JANMIV010000344.1:0-1869 GCA_031375995.1 Bacteroidota bacterium | reverse complement strand
TTATTATACCAATACTCTAAACCTGCTGATATATTAATTTCATCCAACTCTTCGCTAAATCCACCTGGTGCATCGTAAAAAGATTGAATCATACCTTGTACTACTGGCACATTTGGATCCATTCCCTTATCGTAAATAGGTTTTCCATTTCTCAATGAATCACCATTGTTTCTAGAGTTTCTTAGTTTATATGGATTGGTCGGCACCAATAATTTATTAGCATCTAGTAGTAATGCAATACTGTTGTATTTATCAATCTCTACATTCGCATAAGTACCAAGTCGTAAGTTAATTGGAATAAAGTTTTCGAATTGTGCCGAAGTATAAGTAAGCTTAGAACCTATGTTTGATACTACTGCACCAATACCATAATCTACCTTGTATTTACTACCCGATTTTCTATCTCTAAATGTGCGGTTGTTACGGTAATAGGCACTGATATCACCTGCATAAGAAACACCTGCATTTATAGGGGTTTGTCCTTGACTAAAACCTCCAGCTAAATTAGAATATATATACCTAAAAGCAACTCCTAAACTAAACTTTTCGCTCAACTTAGTACTGTAACCCAAATCTACTGAAAGCTCATTGGGGGTAAAATTACCCGTACTTGCACCAAAATTATCAGTAAATTGAATTTGACCTAAAGAAAAATAACGTAAAGAACCTGCTATAGCCGAACGCTTATCTAATTTATAGTACGCGGTCAAGTACGACAATGAAATATCTGGAACTAAATTACGTAACCAAGGAGTATAAGAAATAGCCACAGCACCATTCTTAGTATTAAATGGCAATTTAGCCAAATTCCAATGCATGGCATTTACATCATCAGGCATAGCCGCACCAGCATCGCCTAAGGCTCCCGCCCTCGCATCAGGAGAAATACCTAAAAAAGGAACTGCGGTGCTTATAGAGTTTTGCCCGTTTTGCAAATCCTCTGTTGTTATTTTCTTTGTTTGGCTATAAGCACTAAAACCTATTTGCAGGCTCAATACTGCTAGACTTATTTTCTTAAAATTTGTCATTGGGATTGTTTTCATCTCGTCAACTCAAAGCAAAACTAGTTTTACAATTGATTTTTGGTTAAGTAATTATTTAATTGGAGTAGAGATGTTTATTCAATAATAGTTTGATTCGCTTTTGAACGTGCAATATAGTTTTTTAGTTCAAATTTGAAATAGTCTGATTTTTTTTACCAAATTGAGTCTCTAAAGTACCAAAGCCTAATTCCATACTAATAACCGCCTAAAAAAGAAATAGTTACACTTAAGAACTACGTCTTTAGTGTAACTATTTCCTCTTGGTTAATTTATTATTAATCAGCTATTAGTGCTTGTCTCACTATTAGGCTCGTTCGCTTTTTCAGCTTCTTCAGATGTTGTAGCTTTGGCTTCTTCTTCTAACTTTAACTTTTCTGTATCTAATTTCAATTTCTCTGCATCCATCGCTTCAATCTCTTGATTGCGGTATTCAAATGGTCGTTTGCCCAAAAGCACTTCTAAATCTGCTTGGAATATAATTTCTTTCTTTAATAGCTCTTGCGCCAAAATTTCTAGTAAATCTTTCTTTTCGAGCAATAGTGCCTTCGTTTTTTGGTAACAAGTATCAACAAGTGTACGCACCTCTTGATCTATTAATTCAGCCGTTTTATCGCTATACGGCTTTGTAAAACCGTACTCTTGATTGGCATCATAAAAGCTCAAATTACCTACTTTATCATTCATACCATAAATAGTAACCATGGCATAGGCCATTTTTGTAATACGCTCCAAATCGTTTTGAGCACCCGTGCTTATTCTATTAAAAATAATATCTTCCGCTACACGTCCACCAAGGGTCATGCACATCATATTTATCATATGTTCG
>JANMIV010000327.1:0-1297 GCA_031375995.1 Bacteroidota bacterium | reverse complement strand
AGGGAATTTGTAAAAAATAACTTACCCAGTTAGGTTTGGAATAATTTTGACATCCCATTTTTGTAAGTCGTGATTTTTTTGAATGTATGGCTCTATTTCGATGAGTTCTTGCTCTGATAATTTTAGTCCTGTTGTGTAAATCTTGTCAATAAAACTGACAATTGGATTCATGCCTTTCCAAGTCATTTGAGCTGCAATTTTTAAAGTATTGTCAATTGTATCAAGAATTAAGGGTTTCCAATAGTTCTCTAAGGCAGCCCAAACTCTTTCTACTGGATTATATTTACTGTGATAAGGCGGATAATATACCAATTGAATGGTTTTATTTATTTTTTTTGCAAATTCTGTTATACGCTTCATAAACTGTTTTGTGCTACTTGCTACAGACGAGCCGTTATCCAAATCAATCATTAATGTGTCATAATTAGCTTCATCTTGCATAAATGCTCTATCAATCCACCATTTTTCCAAAGCATCAACAATAAAATCAGCTGTTTCGTGAGATTGTCCGAATATCAAAAAAAATTATCTGTATTGATTTCATAAACACCAAAAGGTACTAACGTTGCGTCCAATTTGTGGTCATGGTCGTCTGCTTTCGGTGTTTCTTTGAGCCGACTATAGCCGCCCCTGCTCAAATTACCAATTTTAACTTTCGCTTTTGTATCAATTGAGATACGTAAAATACGAGGATTAGCTTTGGCTAAATCATGTTGTCGGGCAACATTAGAAAAAATAGCATCCGTTTCGGGTATTTTTTTAGCAGGCTTAGTTTTTAGTACTTTTTTTAAGGTATAGCCTAAGCGGTCAAGTACATTATGAACCGTTTTATTACAGAAACTTTTCAAATCGTAACCTTTATGCAAGACTAATTCTTTTAATATATATTGGCTCGTTAGCCGTACATAACAGCGTTGGGTCTTGAAACTTGGGTCTATTTGAGTATGTTCGCTTACAATACTATCAATAGTTGGGCTTAGATTTGAATCAAGCAACTCTTTTTTTTTGCACCACGAAGACCATAATTATCAATACAACGGATGCCACTTGACCGTTCGTGCTGACCCAATTTTATCGTCTCTCGACCCACTTTTAGGTAACGTTCCATTTTTCGTGCTGAATTGTCAAAGTATAATTCACATAATTCGGCGGCAAACGCTCGTCGTTTAAAACCTGTTAGTTTGTTCAATGCCGATTTATAACAAAGCATAACATCAATAGACATTTCTTTCATTTAGATTCTTTTTGCAAAGATACAAAATTTTAATGGGTAAGTTATTTTTTACAAATTCCCTAA
>JANMIV010000289.1:0-7691 GCA_031375995.1 Bacteroidota bacterium | reverse complement strand
TTATTAGCATTTGTTCTAAAACCTTTAATGGTATTATTGCTCACATTTACTATTTGCCCACCACTTAGAGTAATAGCTCTAATAGCAGCAGTAGTAGAAACATTATATACTGTAAGTGTTTTTATTTGGTTACGCGTAATGCTGTAGTTAGCAGTTGGCGTAGCATTGATACCAATTAAAGCAGCATTGTTGAAAGATAGGAAAGAATCAACCGTATTGCTATCAATATTGGCTACTCCGCCTGATAGTTGTATGCCTGTAAAAGCAAGGGTATTGGCAGTAATGGGTAAAAACCAATTGCGTATTACATTGCCATAAATGGTATTGGCTCCGCCTAAAGAGGTAGTTACTTGCACTGCTACGCGGGTTATATTGCTGTTATTGCTAAAGGCCAAGCCTCCAGCATTGGCAGCAGAACCGCCAATAAAGTTATTGCTTATGGTATTGCTTACAGAGCCACTGGTAGTGCCTGGCACAAAGTTAATGGCACTCCAAGTGCTTGTTTGCAAAGTGGTAGTAGCAGTATCGTAAAAACTATTATTGCTTATATTCCAAAACGAACCATTTCCATTATTGGTTGCATTAACCTGAATGCCATTAAAAGAAAAGCTATTGAATTCATTGCCACTAATGGTATTGTTATTATTTTGTACAATGGCCGATGTGCCTTGTGCAAAAACACCAACTGCATAATTGCCAGCGGTAGAACGGCTAAAATAGTTGTTTACAATGCGATTGCTATCATTGCCTACAAAGCCTGTTGAAGCTAGAATATTTATACTGCCTGCCGTAGTAGCAGTGTTTGCACTGCGCAAGTTTAAATTTCTTATAGTATTGCCAATGGCATCATTTTGTAAGGCAACTAAAGTGCCTGTTAAAGAGGTATTTACTACACTAAGGTTTCTGTTGTTGTTGTTAGAGGAATCTCTTCCATCTAAAATAATGTTTCTACTGCCAGAAAAGTTAATGATGTTACCTGTATTATGCGCTATAACGGCATTATTGCCAAAAGCAGGTTTAAAGGTAATGGTGTTGGTCGCTGAATTGCCAGTAACATTGGCAAAAGTTAAGGGAAACACTTCGCCTTTGGCTGCATTATAAAGCGTATCAATTAATTGAAAAGTAGTTGGTCCGCTTATTCCTACCGAGTTAAGTACAGAAATGGCCTCTGTTATGCTTACAAAATCGCCAGTAGTACCTACGGTAAAGGAGCCAGATAGCGCAGGCGTTCTAAATATTTTTGCTGTGGAGTCATTAACCAATATGGTATCGGGTACGCTGTTAGGCATACTGGTCCAGGCTTTAAAGCGGTGCAAAGTATTGGCTACAAATGGAAAAGTACCCAAGGTTACGGCAGCAGTGTTACTGCCTGCACCGCCTGCAGTATCTATTGGTGCAGTGCTATAAGTAACAGGAGTTTGCAATACCCCATCAACCGACCAATTTACATCAACACTATTAATTACGTTATTTCCAAAGTTTCTTACTCTCGCAACAACCGTATTTGAACCTACAGTAGGCGCAGTAGGCGCATCAAATCCTGTTACTCCAGCATCATTGGGTGCTAAGTTTACTACTTCAATTCCAAAGTTTAGCATACCACTGCCAAATCCAGTAGCAGCGCCTCCTGCTGGACCCCACGTTCTTGAATTACCTGTAATAGTACTTTGTCTAGATTGATTGCCCAGTCCAGCCGTAACGCTCATTTCAAATACCAATGATAAAGTGGGGTCATACCTAAAGGGGGTAGTAAGAGGCACCATAATCCAAGTTCCCGCAGCGGCACCAGTTATTATAAAAGAAGGGGCACTAAAAACAGTAGTCATACCTGGATTAAAACCAGCGGCAGGCCAAGAGCTAAGGGTGCCCACATTTTGTGCTAATTTTAAGGTAAAATTGCTGTAAACAGCCGTATTACTGGCGGTTGCCCCAATTAAAAAGTAAATTTTTGTAATAGATCCTGCTCCTGCAGGTGCGCCAGTAGTTCCATTTGAGTTTAAGGCTCCTGGTGCAATTATCCATTGCACTTGGTTTGAAGTGGCACTATTTAGTGGAAAAGCATTGTCTGCGCCACCAGCATTTAAGTTGTAAAACGGTGGTATGGTTACAGAGGTTTGTCCATAGCTTATTATTTGTGTTAAAAGTAATAAGCAAAAGAGCAAAATATTTGTTGTTTGCCTGCACAACAAGGAGGAAATTACGCGTTGAGCCAAAGGATTTATTTGCTTGTCCTTCGACAGTTTGCTAAGATTAATAAATGTACAAAATTCTTTAATACGAATGTTAGTAGTTTTTCTTTCCATATGCTTATTTCTAATTTAAATCAGTGTTACAGAATTAGTTTTTTGGATAATAAATTGCTAGTAAAATTAATTCAAACAGCAAAATTGCCTGTTAATCAATGATTTAATTTTGAAATAAAAGTATCCTAAAATAGACGTTTTGCTTGCGAAAAAAGGCGAAAATGTGAATAACTCACCGAGTGCAAATTTTACATTTTTTTAATTTTTGTAAATTGTCGAGTTGAGCACAGGGAAATTTACAACTTTAAAGCTCGTTGTTGCCTATTGTGGTTGGATAGCTAGTAGTATTAAAACTAGGTTATGTTAATGTTAGGAAATTGTTTTGTAGTTTTTGTTTTACACAGGCAGTTGAGGCGTTTGTAAATCAAATAATTAGTCTGGTAGCACTGCATCTACCATCTCATTGAGTTTTTCAATATGTAATAGCGTTGTTTCTCCATTTTCTGACCTAAAGTACATAGGCAGAAACTTTTTACCCCAAAGTATTTCGCTATATACATAACTGGCTCTAGTGTGCACCGTTTGCGAATACGATTCATCAAAGGCTTTGAGCATAAACAGGAGCTCTAAATCTATTTCTTTAAAGTCTTTTGCTGTTAAGTTATATAACGGAGAGTTTTCGTCAATAGGGTGCACAATAGTCCAACTAAGGGCAAGTGCATTTATGGTATTTCTTTCTAGTTTAAGTGGTAAAAATTGCCTTACCGGATTTTCAGGGGTAAAGTACGACATTAACAAGTCAACATGTGTTTCTAGCAAAGGGTTTTTGCGGGAGTTGGTAATTCTAAACATCAGTGCTTTGCCTTCTTTAAAGGGAGCTATAATGGCATTTTTACTGGTTAATAGTTTTACATTGGGTCTTGCAAAGCGACCATAAATTAAACCTGTAGCCAAGGCAAAACTCATTAAACCTACCAAACTTTCAATAGAAGCCACCGCACTGGTCATGTACCCCTGTGGGTTTATGCGTCCGTATCCTACGGTAGAAAAAGTTTGGCAGCTAAAGAAAAAAGCTTCAAAAAATTGCTCGCTAGGAGTAGTGCCCATCATACCTCCTAAATGCTCCACGCCAATATACCAATAAATAAGGGTGAAAAATAGATTCATTACTAAGTAGGTAGCAAAAACCAATAAGTTAAATTTAAGCCAACTCAGTGCAATTAAATCGTGGAAATAACTAAACCTATTAAAAATGTCAACACCTGTTCTTGTTACATTATACGTACCATCTTTGTTCAATAACCTATCGGCCTGGTTAGAAGCTGATGAGCCAAAGCCAGTATCGTTGTTATTTTTAAAGCTATTTATTTTCTTACTCACTGTAAATTTACTGTTTATTGAGTTGTACTCTTTTTATTATAGAGAGCAAAAAGCCAATTACCATTATAATAGTGCCTGCCCATACCAAGTTTATCCAAGGGAACACAATGGCTTTCATAATAATAAAGTTGCCACTGGTATCTTTCTCTGCCGTTTCTATTAGAATTTTCTTGGTATCAGTGTTTACGCTTTTAAAACTAAACTTTGTTTTTATTTCTTCAACATAAGCATCAAAGTTGGCTACAGCCTTATCCTTAATACCATAAAGTGGGGTAGCCGTTAGTGTTTTATCCAATGTTTTTATTTCTAGTTCTGCACCTATCAAAATCTCAGATTGGTTTATATCCTTACTTTTTTGAATATTGGAACTAATATTACGCAAAATACAAATGGCATCGCTCAGATAAATGGTATCTCCCTTTGCTACCTCATGTTGCTTTAAATTATTGAATTTAGCCTCTTTTTTTTCCGCTGGCACAGAGCTTACGTAAGTAAATACATCGTGGCTTAAGTAATGCTTGGTATCTGGGTTGGCCACCAAACCAAATTTTGGATTGATTTGTGCATTGGGAAATAGATTGAATTCGTAATCAACAACTCCCGTTTTTTCGTTCAACTTTTTGTAGTTTACCTTATAGAATGTATTTACCCATTGAGTACTATCTCCTTGGTAAGTAATAATGTAATTAGCCATTTTTAAAGACTTACCGTTTTCTAAATACACATTTTCAATATTGTTTTTGTCGTCAAATTCAGGGTTAAGCACTTTACCACTTTCATTGATGGAAATTACTTTTTTGTTGGCAGATGAAACCAAAACACCAATAAGCAATACGCCAAACCCTATATGTGCTACTGAAGAACCTACTAGTTTTACTTTACCCTTAAACAAAGGTTTTAGCAAGCTTGCATTGCCAATAATGGTGTAAACGGCTGCAAACAACAAAGCTATAAAGTAGTAATTTTCTAGCTTAAAAGCAAAAAACAGCACCATAGCCAATACCCCTGCTATACCCAAATGAATACTTATTTTTTTCAACCCTTCTCCAGTATTCTTTTTGTATTTTATTACATTGGCTATTCCTGTAAGTATAGCTATAATAATAGCCAAAGGCATTTGCCATTTATTATAATGGCCTATTACATCAGTTGGGGGTGCTAGTTTTAAATCAAATAGCTTGTTAAATACGGGGATAGAAGTGGTAATAATGATTTGAAATGAGGAGATACCAAGCATTAAACTACCAATAAACATCCAGAATTCGCGGGTATATATTTCATCATCCTTTTTTGATGAAGGCACATATTTAACCAAATAATAAATATTGGCTATAAAAGCCAAAGAGCCAATTGCTATTAAAGGCCATTTGCTTATATTCATTTTCTCACTTAATAAAATACCTATTACTAAAAGTATAAGTGTTCCAAAATTAATCCAGAATATAAGTGGTTTTTTCTCCATTACCAAAGGTACAAGCCACACAAACATAAGTACAAAAAGAAGCAGTTGCCCACTCATACCCAAGTCAGTAAAGGCATGTACCGAGGAGTTGCCCAATACACCACTTCTGGTTAGGAAAGTAGCGTACAATACCAATAAGAAAGTAGCAATAATAAAACCAAAAGTGGCTTGCAAAGCATTACCAGTGGCTTTGTATATAAGCATAAGGTGCATACCTGCTATTAGCGTAAGCCATGGTACCAATGAAGCATTTTCTACTGGATCCCAAGCCCAATAGCCGCCAAAACTTAAGCTTTCGTAGGCCCAAAAACCGCCCATAATTATGCCTGTACCCAATACCATTACACTTACCAATGCCCATGGCAAAGCGGGCTTTATCCATTCACTGTATTGTTTGCGCATTAAAGCAGCTATAGCAAAAGCAAAAGGTACTACGGTAGTGGCAAAACCAAAAAATAGGGTAGGTGGGTGTATAACCATCCAGTAGTTTTGCAATAGTGGATTTAAGCCATTGCCATCTTTTATTTTACTTAAATAATCAGGTTGCTTAAATATAGGGGCATTGCCCATTACATTTCTCAATAACTCAAAAGGACTGCTGCCAAATTTTATACCCCACAGTTTTATACCCAATAGCATACTTGTGAGTGCAATTTGCGAAAGCATTACTACAAACATAACTGGGTTAGTCCAGCCTTTGGCACTAGCAATTAAAAGCCATCCAATTACCATTTGCCAAAAAATCCAAAGTAAAAAACTTCCCTCTTGGCCTTCCCAAAAGCACGAAATCATAAAATGCACTGGTAAATCGCGGCTGCTATGCTGCCAAGCGTAGTGATACTCGAAATAGTGCTTATAAATAATAAAAAATATAGCACTAATAATGGTAAGAACCGATAAGGTATGCACGCCAAAACTAATTTTAGCCAAATTTTTCCATTGCAATTCCAATGGACGTTTTTCTGCAAAGTAATAAGCTACTGCACAAAGTATAGAAGTAATGAAACTGAAAATGACTGCTAAGCGACCAATATTTCCAATCCATAAGTGCTCCCCTTCAAAAATTATTTGATTCATGAAATTAATTTAGGGTTCAAATGTAAGTAAAGAGCGGGAATGAAATAAGATAAAAAAAGTATGAGTGAAGTCAAAAAACAAAAGGCCAGTTCAGTATAGAATAAACCCTAATTACTCTAAAAGTTAATTATGTTATACTATGTATTTACTTGGTTATCATTGTACTTACTAGGGCACTTGAGCAATATTTTACTGGCTTCAAAATGTTCCCCATCCATTTTTCCGATAATTACTATTTTTCCACTGCGTTCAAAATCAGCGAGTCCAGGTGCACGGTATATTATAGCCGATGCAGGCGTCCTAGCCTACATCAGTTGCGTCCTAGTCTGCAACTTATTTCCCAGCCGGCCATCCCAGCCGCAGCCGATGCAGGCGTCCTCGCCTGCATCAATTAGCGCAAGGAATAATTTTCAGAATTTAATTTGTATATTATTTGTCCCAACTTTATTATTGAGTATGAATAACAATGTAATGCTATTTTTTACTTCTACTATTTTGTATTGGCAGAATTTACTATCATATCCTGAAACAAAACAAATTATTATTGATTCATTAAAGCATTTAACAATTAACAAAAAAGTAAAAATATATGGATATGTAATTATGCCCAATCATATTCATTTATTAATTGAAGTATTGAATATTCAAACCAAAAACGAAAATTTCCAGCATAGTTTTTTAAGCTATACAGCTCATCAATTTAAAAGGTTTTTAAAAGCAAATAACCCAAAGGACTTACAAAAATTTAGGGTAAATGACTACGATAGAACCTATCAGTTTTGGGAACGAAATCCTTTAAGTGTTGAAATATATTCGAGAGAAGTAGCAGAACAGAAGTTGAGATATATTCATAATAATCCACGCCAAGAAAAGTGGAACGAGTTATTAAATGGCAACGATTATAAGTTTTCATCAGAAGTTTTTTATATCAATGGAACTGATGAAATTAAATTACTCACGCATTATTTAGAGTATTTTGAATAGCTGAATACGAAAAGCAGAAGAGTATGGTTGCAGGCGAGTATAATTGCAGGCGAGGACGCCTGCAATGGCAAAAGTATGAGTGAAGTCAAAAAAAAAAGGCCAGTTCTGTATAGAATAAACCCTGATTACTCTAAAAGTCAATTATATTATACTATGTATTTACTTGGTTATCATTGTATTTACTAGGGCACTTGAGCAATATTTTACTGGCTTCAAAATGTTCCCCGTCCATTTTACCAATAATTACTATTTTTTCACTACGCTCAAAATCAGCGGGTTCAGGTGCACGGTATATTACCTTTTGCTCCAAACCTTTTTCATCTATTAAATAAAAACTAAAGTAATTTGCATCTTTTTTAGGGTCGAAGTATTTTTCTTTTTGGCGATTCAAAGTGCCCACCACATGGAATTCTTTTCCTGGGTTTTCTGCTGCTACCGAAAAGTTTTCATAGCTACTTGCATCGCTGGTGGTACTTATAATAGCTGCTATGGCTATAGCAATTAAAACAATGATTATAATGCTTGATTTTTTCATTCAATGATTG
>JANMIV010000284.1:0-3573 GCA_031375995.1 Bacteroidota bacterium | reverse complement strand
ATCGAGGATACTGGATGGACTTGTATTGAATAAAGTAGGCTTAGAAAAGACCAAAGGAAGTTGGGTTTACAAAATTAATTTAAAAAGTATGCGCAGGGTACAATTGTACTATTTACCGGCCTATACTCCGTTTAAAATTGATGGTATTGATATTTACCCCAATATATCATCACACAACAAATGGAATAATACTTTGAATATAGAACTGGATAAATACTATGGAAACAGTTTTGGTAGTGGTAAAATTACTTTTGGCTTACGGAATACGGCTTTCAACTCCGATTTTGATTATGCAAGTTTATATTTAACCATAATTAATACTAAAAGTTTACATAAGTTTGAACTAAAAACACGCTTACACATACAAAAAATCACAGGTAGTAATATTGCTCCTGAATCACAATTGTACTTGGCAGGTGCCAACCCAGAGGAAATGGCAGAAAACAAGTTTACCCGCTCGGCTGGAATTGTGCCAGCAGCTTGGAATAGCTTTGGTAGCAACTACAACCATTTTCAAGCTGGTGGAGGCTTAAATATAAGGGGGTATGCTGGTTATTTAACACCTGTGGTAGATAATAACAAACAATACTTGTTTTATGCTGGCGATGGAGGTGCTGCTATCAATATGGAACTCGATTTTGACAATTACTTCAACTTCAAACCCCGTTTCCTAAGCAATTACCATTTGGATATGTATTTATTTGGCGATGCAGGGGTGTTGCAGCAAAATACCATTAGCAGTAGTTTATTGGCAAGTGCAGGGCCTGGTTTCACGCTAACTATTAAACGTTGGAGTTATCTAGATGAGTTAAAACCACTGAATATTCGATTTGATATGCCTATTTTTATGAGCAACGCTCCTTTTGTTGACAATGAAAATATTAAATTCAGATGGCTAATAGGTATAAATAGGTGCTTTTAGAGAACTGAATGAAGCTGATTTGCTTAAGGAAACGTTAGTATGGACAATGTATTTTATAAAGTCATGCAAGTCAATAGCCAAATGACTCATCCTAAAAATAGCTTGATAAAAAAGAAACTTAAAGTAAGATAAGAAAAAAAGAAAAGGGCAATCAAAATTTCTTAGAAAGGGTAATAGCAAAATCCCCTTCTTGTATATTTATCATATCATGTTAACCCAAAAGTACTTTCTTTACATACTTTTTTGGACAATCTCCACTTGTGGAGAATGGTTTCAGTTTACTTCACACCACCAATCAAGTGTAGGAAGCGTGCAAGTTCATTTTTACCAACAAAGCAATCATCTAGAAATTAGTAAGCTCGATAGCAACACTTTTCCCTGCATCAATAAACTAAAGCAAAATGCCTCAACGGTTATTCCAAAAGAACTGACCCAAATAAAAAACAAACTAAAGAAAATAGACTTTTTTATAAGCAACAAAATTAAATGCGTAAAATCTAGTTTACCCATAAAAGACAACTTTACTTTACCAATTGCCGATAGCATTTGCTCGCAATTTGATAACTATACAATCCTCTCTTTTTCTATTAAAAAGAGGAGTATATACAAAAATGCATTTTATCCTTCATTTGATTTGGAACAATTTGGTTTTGTAAATGAAGGTGCTGCAAAGCACTTCTTCGAATTGGTTCTAACAAATTCGGCAAAACAAGACCATTGGGTTAAAGTCCCTTATGTTTATTTACAATCAGGAAAATATTGTTATAAAATATCTACAAACGCCTATTTATATTATTATGACTTTATGAACAAAGTAATAAAACAAATAGATACCAAGGCAACCCGCATTGACCATGTAATCTAACTGACAAGCCATTAAGCAAGTCCTTGAAAAAATAAAGAGAGTAATTGCTACTCAGTCAAATCGAATTTGAAACATGCAAAAATTTAAGAGACTGATTATCTAGCATTAAGCAAATAATACAATCTAAACACTTGCTAGTTAGATTCGACTTGTTAACTTTGTAATACAAAGTACTTTTAAATATGAGTAACTCAAATAACAATCTAAACGATTTAGCGCATATAAGACAGTTAATGGAACGCAGTACTAAATTTGTTTCATTAAGCGGCCTATCAGGTGTTTTTGCAGGCATATATGCCCTAATTGGAGCAGGATTTGTGTATTACTTAAATACTTTAGATACCAACATGCAGTATGAGACTGGTAACTTTAATTCATCTGCTCCCCTATTCGGATTGACTTTTATTCAATTTTGCTTAATAGATGCATTCTTAGTTTTAGCCCTTTCATTAGGAACAAGTTTGTGGCTAAGTTATAAAAAAGCAAAAAAAATGGGCGAAACTATTTGGAACAGTTTAACAAAAAGAGTTTTTATAAATATGATGGTGCCTTTAGTAACTGGTGGCATTTTTTGTTTGCTATTAATATACCATCATAAATTTGTTTTTGTAGCACCAGCCACACTTATATTTTATGGCTTGGCCTTGGTAAATGTAAGCAAATATACCTTTAACGATATATTTCAATTGGGAATTATTGAAATTGTTATAGGGTTATTAGCTGCCTTTTTTATTGCAAATGGTCTTTTGTTTTGGACTATTGGTTTTGGACTCATGCATATTGTTTACGGCTTAGGCATGTATTTTAAATACGAACGGAACCAAAACTAGTTGATCAATTTTTATAAAAAATAAAAACATGAAAATTGATATTGATAATTTAAATAAAGCTTTTGAAAACCGCATCAGACTTGGCATTATGAGTGTGTTGATGGTGAACGATAAAGTGGACTTTAATAACATGAAAGAACTTTTGAATTTAACTGACGGCAATTTGGCTAGCCATATTACTGGTCTTGAAAAGCAAGGGTACATTGCCATAAACAAACAATTTATAGGTAAAAAACCGAACACAACTTTTGAAGTAACCAAAGAAGGCAAAGAAGCTTTTACACAGCATTTAAACGCACTCGAAAAACTAATTAACAGATAATCTATATTTTTTTATCAATTCACTTTGAATTTAAAAGTACTTTCAAAATAAAAAAAATTATGTTTCTACTATTCGTACCATTTTTACTCATTCAGCCCATATTTATTATTTGGGTTATTTATAAACTTTTAAAATTTATAGCAAAACTAATAGACTCAGACAATACAACATTTGGAACCGAAAAAGAACCTTGGCTATTTTTACTTTTTTGCACTTCCATTATAGCTCCGGCAATTGGTTTCAAAATAAATGCAACAGAAAATTACCAAAGTCCAGATTCGTGGGGAGGTGATGATAATTTTAGAATTTTTGCCGAATCGAATTTGGCTGAAATCGTTATTTTTTACTTTACAACCATCGTACTTGTTGGTTTTTGTATTCGTTTTTTTAAACATCAAGTTCAAGCATCAGTTTTTACAAACGGATTGCTAATTACGCTTATATTATTAAGTATAATTAGTTCCATTCAGTTAGGACTAATTGGTTTTTTACTTTCAGGAATTCCAATTATTGGCTTAATTCTAATTTCGCCTTTAATCAATTTTTTCCTATTCTCAGCATTATTTATTTACCATATAAAAACCTCAGTTTTAAAAAACGAAAACGTGGTCAACAACCTGCTTTTGGGTTTTGG
>JANMIV010000256.1:0-3563 GCA_031375995.1 Bacteroidota bacterium | reverse complement strand
GGCATTTGACCACCTTCAAAACCACGTTTTGTGCTTGTACCACTACGAGAACCAGCACCTTTGTTACCACGCGCAGCAGTACCGCCTTTTCCACTTCCTTCTCCTCTACCTATTCTTTTGCCTTCTTTATGAACTGAACCTGCAGCCGGTTTTAAACTATGTAAATTCATTGTTTATTAACTTTTAAACGTTTTCTACTTTTAATAAATGAGCAACTTTATTGATCATACCTAAAACAGCGGGCGTGCCTTCAACCTCGCGTGATTGGTTTAACTTTGAAAATCCTAGCGCCTTAATGGTACGCTTTTGACCTTCTGGACGATCAATGATACTTTTAACGTATGTAATTTTTACTTTTGCCATGATACTATTCTCCTCCGTTAAATACACTTTTTAATGATAAACCTCTAGTATTAGCAATGGTATAAGCATCACGCATATTTAACAATGCATTTACTGTAGCCTTTACCACGTTATGCGGGTTTGAAGAACCTTTAGATTTAGCAAGTACGTCTGTAACTCCAGCACTTTCAAGTACTGCACGCATCGCACCACCAGCAATTACACCAGTTCCGTGAGCAGCAGGTTTTAAAAATACTCTACCTCCACCAAACTTACCTGTTTGTTCATGCGGAATAGTTCCTTTCATAACAGGCACCTTCATTAAATTCTTTTTAGCATCTTCAATTCCTTTGGTAATTGAGTCTGTTACCTCGTTGGCTTTACCCAATCCGAAACCAATTACTCCATTGCCATCACCTACAACAACTAAAGCAGAAAAACTGAAAGTACGACCACCTTTTGTAACTTTCGCCACACGGTTAATTGATACTACCTTTTCTTTTAGTTCTATATCGCTTGATTTAACTCTTTTAATATTTTCTGTTGACATAATATTTTTTCTTATTGAACTTGTTCTTTACAAAATGTGAAAACAACTTCTAACCAAATTAAAATTCTAAACCTCCCTCTCTTGCACCTTCAGCTAAACTTTTGATTCTACCATGGTATAAGTAACCATTTCTATCAAAAACTACCTGTTTGATGCCAGCAGCTATTGCCTTTTCAGCAATGGCTTTACCAACTGCAACAGACAATTCTACTTTAGTAATTTTATCTTCAATTGATCTTGATGATGCAGAAACCAATGTTTTTCCATCAATATCATTAATCAATTGAGCATATATCGCTTTATTACTGCGAAATACGGTTAAACGTGGTCTGCTATCAGTACCTTTAATACGGCCACGAATACCTCTTTTAATTCTTGTTCTACGTAATTCTTTTTTTGTTGACATGGCTTTTAATTATTTTGATGCTGTTTTACCTGCTTTTCTTCTAAGAACTTCACCTACAAACTTGATACCTTTACCTTTGTATGGCTCAGGAGCACGCAATGCACGTATTTTAGCAGCAACTTGACCAATCAATTGTTTGTCTGCACTTTCTAAGGTAATGATTGGGTTTTTACCTTTTTCCGTTTCTGTTTTTACTGAAATTTCTTTTGGAACCTCAAAGTATATATGATGAGAAAATCCTAAAATTAAATCTAAAATATTACCTTCATTAGTGGCTTTGAAACCAACACCCACTAATTCTTGTTTCTTTTGAAAACCTTGGGTAACTCCTACTACCATATTATTTAGTAGAGAGCGGTAAAGTCCATGAAGAGCTCTATGTCTTTTGTGATCAGTAGGGCGACTAATTAATATTTCGTCATTCTCTAATACTACTTTTATATCTGCATCAATTTGTTGATGTAACTCGCCTTTAGCTCCTTTAATGGTAACTAAATTAGTATTGCTGATTTTAAAATCAACACCTGCTGGCAATTTTATTGGGGCTTTTCCTATACGTGACATGCTTTATCTCCCTCCTATTAATAAATGTAACATAAAACTTCACCACCAACGTTTAATTTTCTGGCTTCTTTATCTGTCATTACTCCTTTAGAAGTAGTAAGAACAGCTATTCCTAAACCATTGATTACACGAGGCATACTTTCAACACCCGCATAGCGTCTCAAACCTGGACGACTAATACGATCTAATTTCTTAATCGCTGAAGCTTTTGTAACAGGATGGTATTTTAAGGCAATTTTTATTGAACCTTGATGATTTACTACTTCTTCGAACTTGTAGTTAAGTATATAACCTTTCTCGAAAAGAACTTTGGTTATTTCCTTCTTTAAATTAGAGGCTGGAATCTCTACAATGCGGTGACCTGCTTTGATAGCATTACGCATCCTTGTTAAATAATCTGATATTGGGTCTGTCATTTTTGTTAATTTTAATACTTGCCGATAGTAAGCCAAGGGCACTCTTTTCGACTAAGTTTAGTTTATTATTCTTTAAAAGGGGTGCAAATATAATAATTCACAGCCCTCATGCAAATTTATTTTTTTCTTACCATGATGATTTGGTAACTCCTGGGATTCTTCCCATAGAGGCCAACTCACGGAATTGATTACGGCAAATGCCAAAATCACTCATGTAACCTTTAGGTCTGCCCGTTAATTTACATCTGTTATGTAAGCGAACTGGAGACGAATTACGTGGTAACTTTTGCAAGCCTGCATAATCACCAGCTTCCTTAAGCGCTTTGCGTTTTTCGGCAAACTGAGCGTTCAACTTTTCTCTTTTACGTTGACGAGCTTTTACTGATTCTTTAGCCATTATAATATTTTATTTATTTTGATTTTTAAATGGTAAACCGAACTCTTTTAAAAGTGATAGACACTCTTCATCGGTATTAGCAGTAGTTACAAATGTAATGTCCATACCATTGATGCGATTCACTTTATCAATTACTATTTCAGGGAAAATGATTTGCTCAGTAATACCCATTGTATAGTTACCACGACCATCAAATCCTTTTTCATTTAATCCTGCGAAATCTCTTACACGTGGCAAAGAAACAGCAACTAATCTATCTAAAAACTCATACATTCTTTCACCTCTTAAAGTTACGCGAGCTCCAATAGGAATATCTTTACGTAATTTAAAATTAGAAATATCTTTACGAGATTTAGTAGGTACAGCCTTTTGTCCTGCTATGGTAGTCATTTCAACCAAAGCTTGGTCAATAATTTTCTTATCAGATACTGCAGCTCCAACACCTTGGTTTAAACAAATTTTAACCAGCTTAGGTACTTGCATTACATTTTTATAGGCAAATTTCTCCTGCATAGCAGGTTTAATTTTTGCGTCATAGTCTTGTCTTAATCTAGGAACGTATGTTGTTGTCATATTCTTAGTCTATTATTTCTCCTGATTTTTTAGAATATCTAACGGTCTTACCTTCTTCGTTTTTCTTACGTCCAACTCTTGTAGGTGTGCCACTTTTATCCATTACCTTAAGGTTACTAATGTTTACAGGTGCTTCTTTTTTAATAATACCACCTTGTTGATTTTGAGCATTAGGTTTTGTATGGCGGCTAATGATATTAACTCCTTCCACAATTGCTCTATTGGTTGCAGTAACAATTTCTATTACTCTACCAGTTTTACCTTTATCGTCTCCAGCTATTACAGTTACACGATCGTCTTTTTTGATACGCAACT
>JANMIV010000255.1:0-2115 GCA_031375995.1 Bacteroidota bacterium | reverse complement strand
AGTACTGGGTGTAATACGCAAAATACAAAAACGTATTACAGATGGAATTACTAAATTCTGGACTTACATTAAAGAAAAAGGCAAAAGCTTGCTTGGGAAAATTACAGGAAAAAGCAAAAATAAAAATACCAATGACCCTGAAAAACAGAAAAAACTTGATGCTGGATTTATATATTTAAAAGAACAAGAGAAAAAAGAAGATGATAACCACAATAACAAGTTAACTCTTGAGCAAGCAAATAAAGCGGCCAAAAAAACCAAGGCAAAACATCCTGTTTTTAGTTCTTTGAAAGCTGAAAGCAAAGAAGATAAAATTAACTATAGATACACCGCCAGCCCAGAGAATGTTCATGAAACGGGAACTGAAATAGAAAATGCTGAAAAAGTTGATGGACATTTGTTAGACAGTAATAGTGCCGATAAGAAAACGGATTTAACAATAACGGAACAAAGACAAGGTAAACAGCGTTTAGGTTACAAAGCAAAATTACCTGATAGCAAAAATAATGATGCGGATGGAATTATTGTTGGAGATACAGAAAATGCTTATGTGAAAAAACGAAAAGAAAAAAATGACTTTGATAAAAAGTATAAAGAATTATTACCTTTGTCTGCCGAAGAAAGAAGAAAAAAGATAAATGCAGGAGGGGATGAACATGATAAATTTAAACCAATTGCAAAAGGAGACGGCCCTATAGTGAATGGAGACAAAACTACTATAATGTATGGTTATGAAGGTGGTTCTGAAACATTTACCGTTACTTATGACAATAAAACTAACGAAACCGAAAAAGTTATTGCAGATAACATATCTTTTCATAACTTTGGAGGGGGTAAAACTCAAGGAGAAACTGTTGAAGGATTGAACAGAGCACACATTGTAGCCAATGAAGTAAGAGGAACAGGATATGTTGAAGGCCATAATTTAATGCTCACTAGTGACACTTTTAATCAGGTAACAATGAGAGAACAAGAAATTGCAATTCGTGATTATCTTAACGAGAAAGGTGAGCTATATGGTGTAAAAGATTTTAACATGAGTGTAGTAGTGGAACGGTTTGATAATGATGAAAATTCAACTGCGACAGTAGTAAGAAAAGAGCTTTTGAAACGAAAAAATGAATTAGAAGAAGCTGTCAGTACAATTCCTGACGAGAAAAAAGCAACATCTGAACGATATAAAGAATATAGCTCCTTAGAGGCTTTATTAAAGATGAATGACGCAAAATTATTGGAAATAGTAGGAGCCAGTGCGAAGAAAAAAGGAGTGCGTAGAGTGAAAAATGTTATTTATACAGTAACTAAAATTAAATTAGGAAATAATTCAGAAATCGCTCCAGATAAAGAATTTGAAACTGGCCCAGATCATTTTTTAGGCACAAAATAAATCAAAATATTTATGAACTACACATTAGAAGACGTTAAACAGTTTATTTTAGAATTTACTGAATTGGAATATCAGTTTGGGTTGGGCTTTTATGACAGCTCAATTACTAGTGAAGAATGGGATTCTTTAGTGGTAAAACTTGAAAATTGCTACAGTATTGGATTTGGTTATTATGCGATCATAAATACAATTAGAGACAAATCAAGAATGACTACAGAAAGGTTCAATAATAACAAAAATGATCTTAAAAAAAGAAGGTTGTTTTTAATTCGAAAATATGAAAACCCAAAATTTGGTAAAGGAATATATAAAACAGATTCTAACGTTGTTTTTTCTTGTTTTTTGGGTTCTAATACCGAAATGGGAGTGGAAGTATATCCAAATAATGTGAGTGTTGGTATTGTTAATGGAGATTTAAAAGTTATATCCTCAAGAAAACTTGATTCAGAAAAAAGAAGAGCAAAAGAAGTTATTGAATGGATTTATAACAAAAGATCTAATGTTTATACTGAAGACATCACTATAAAAAAAGAGGGCACATTAGTAGAAACATTAAGAGTTTTTGAGCCAGACCATCCTACTTGGCTTGCCGATTACAACAAAGAATAATATTTGATTACTAATTTTGAACACTCAAAAAGCGAAACTTCTACCTTAAAGTTTCGCTTTTTTTATGCACAAGCCCCGCGTTAGGGATTACCTTCGGTCAGTTCGGCCAATGCCTCGAC
>JANMIV010000240.1:0-3416 GCA_031375995.1 Bacteroidota bacterium | reverse complement strand
CATCCACACCGATTATAAAAACAGGCTGTAGTATTTACAATATGCGAAAGAACAATTTTGAAAGCAAATCACAACCTTATATAGATAAGTATTTCCCTGGATACCAGTATTTACAATATGCGAAAGAACAATTTTGAAAGCAAATCACAACCTTGTTTGGTTGGAATTAGAAGCGATGAAAAGTATTTACAATATGCGAAAGAACAATTTTATTGATTCTTTTATTTGTTTTTTATTGGCATCAATGAATCCTCCTTAGGCTTTGCTATGCCCATCGGATTTGGAAAGCAAATCACAACATGAACGCATATATGCTGGTTTGGTAAAATAATGTTTCTAGTATGCGAAAGAACAATTTTGAAAGCAAATCACAACAAGGGATTATACACTATAAGGTAGAAGAAGAATGTTTCTAGTATGCGAAAGAACAATTTTATTGATTCTGTTATTTGTTTTTTATTGGCATCAATGAATCCTCCTTAGGCTTTGCTCTGCCCATCGGATTTGGAAAGCAAATCACAACACGATATGAAAACACAATTAGACCAACTGAGTATTTATAGTATGCGAAAGAACAGTTTTATTGATTCTATTATTTGTTTTTTATTGGCATCAATGAATCCTCCTTAGGCTTTACGCAGCCATCGGATTTGGAAAGCAAAACACAACATTCAAAGTTATTACCTGGTGAGTTCCGAAGTATTTATAATATGAGAAAGAACACAAATTATTTTATGGCGTTTGAAAAGTATATAAATTATAATTCAGATATTAATTGCACACCCCAATAGTTACTTTATTTTCGTTTTGAATTAAAACTTCCATTTTATCTCTCCATCAAGTTCTATTTCAAAATCTCTACCTTCTACTGCACAATTAAATTTATCGGCCTTTATCTTTAGCCTATATTGATATTTTGAGGTATCAAAGCTAGTATCTCCATCATCTAAAAATTCATTTTTTCTAGCTTCAAGATGATTTTGTAAGAATAAATTGGGTGTTCCCATTTCATTAAACTTATAAATTCTAAATATTCTTTGCAAAAGTAAATTTTTAGACAAATCTTTAAGTTCATCAATTAGTTCTTTGTAAAAAATAACCTTTGTACCAACCTTTAACACTAAACTTAATGGAATATCTATTTTATTCTTCCCCTTGGCAACCTCAATACTTTTATAGTAATTATCGCTTAATAAATCTTCTTCGTTTTTTATACCAAGACTAGCCAACTCATACAAACCAACTATTCTAAAAGCTCTTTCTACCTTTTTATCATTTTCTAACTGATAATATAAACAGTAAGTATTTTGGTCGTTTTGGGCATAAACAGAATTTTTATATTCGTGCTTAGAAACAAAATCATGTTTATGAATTTCTAACGCTTTTTGAGGTGTTAAATAGCCGCGTCCTGCTGCTACTTTGCATCTTACTTTTTTTATTACTTCATTTCCTTTATGAAATGGTATTGGATCCATTTTAGCTTTATCAAAACTTAAACCATTATCCATTCTTCTTTGAAGTTCCTTTTGCACCAATTCTTTTACTTTGTCATCTACAATATGTTTGCAATCGTTTATACTGGTAAAAGAAGATATTGGATAACGTTCCACTAAATTTAGCTCTCCTTTGTTTTTTATTGCACCAAAGAAACTTTCTTTATGTAATTGCCCCCTTATGCTATTGCCTTGTGCTATTTTGGGTATTTTAAGTCCTTGTTTATCTAATATATATTGCACTTCGCCACGTTTTCTAACAGTTTTATAAGTGGCTGTTAAAGTTCTATGTTGGGCTTGATAATTTATTAAAACATCATTCTCTATGCTTAATACATGTTCAGGTTTAAAGTTTGTCCATTGTTTTGGCTTTTCATGGTAGCTTAGTTTTTTTTCATTGGCTTCGTTGTAGTTCAATAAAATTTTATCTCTAATAGATGCAGAAGGTATTAAAGTTAGCACTGCGGCATCCAAAGCATGGTGGCTGTGTTTTGTTCTATCCTTCTTCTCAAAACGAGGCTGTATTTTGTATATTTTCCTAAAATCGGCTGTAATATCTCCTTTTTGAACTTCTACTTTGCTAAATACGGTTCTAAGATAAGGCAATGCGTATTTAGTAATGGTTTGTGTATCTTTTAATTGGCTGTTTCTCCAACCCGCTTTGTATTCCTCTATAGTAAAAGTTTGCAACTTTCTTCTCCAATAATCTAGCTCCATTTTTATTAGATGTCTTCTAATAATAATATTGTCCTTTATTTCTTTATCGTCTGATTTCTTGGCTCGCCACTCCCCCATTAATTGCTCTAGTTCTTCTATTTTTTCAAAGGTTCTTATTTTAATTACTTTGCCTTTTACTCTTTTTTCAGTTTCTTTCATCTTACCAAACATTATTTGCATGGTGTTAAGTATGGCAGGATAAGTAACTCCTTTTACAGTATAGTCGGTTTCGTAGTTGGGGCACTCGCTAGGTAATTTTTTACCTTTTATTTGCTCGTTATAAGTTTTATCGGCAATGGTTAAGTTTTTCAGTTCATTATCAAAACTCATACTAGCCGGAATACTGTGTTCAAAGTCGTATTTTGAACCATCTAATATCTCTTTCAATCCTATGGTTTTGCCAGTATATAAACATTGTCTTTTTTGCTCCTCCCAAAGCCTAATTTTATCAATTAAGTTTTTGTCTTGTTCATTATAATTAGTGCCACATTCCTTGTTTATACTAACTATTTGATTTTTATAAATTTCATTTTGCTTTTCTCTTTCTTTTTGCCAGCGTTCAATGGCTTTGCGCTTATTGGTATCGTTTAATTCCCTAGCTATTTCTATTACTATTTTGGTTTCACTATCAATTTTACCTACTTTGAGTAAGTAGTTTACCAATTTCTTTAATTTATGCATGGTTTTTAAAGCCATTGGATTTTTAAATCCTTTGCTTATTGGTTCTGGGCTACCAAGCAATTCCAATTTCAAATCTGTCTTGTTTCCAGTTGGATTATGTTGCAAAAATTTATCTACTTCATTTACCTCTACAAAAACTTCTTTTGTTCCAATTATTATTTTTTGAAATACTTTAGCTTTACTGTAGTTTTCTTGCTCCGAAGGATGCCACAAATACTTAATATTATTAGGCGATACCCCTTTTTCATTTACCAGTGCAATAAATATTTTATCATGTAATCTGTCTATTTTCAAAAAATGGTTTTCTGGTCTGGCTTTTGCTTTTCCAAGAAAGGAATTGATTTCATCTGTTATATCATTTAAAACATTTACCGCCTTTTGTGTTGGTAATGAATTCCAATAGAACTCCCCATAATTTTCTGAAATGGTTTTTGTAATTAACTCCGTTTTATGCTGTTCAAACAACTTAACATCTTCAAAATACTGAGCTATCAACGAATTAATAATGGCTACTTTTCTTTGTTC
>JANMIV010000133.1:0-1292 GCA_031375995.1 Bacteroidota bacterium | reverse complement strand
GTTATAAATAATTTTTAACGCCTACTTATCTCAAAACACTAAATCTTTTCCAAATGTTTCCGTCCAAAGAAATCGTATAATTTCCATTTTCTAATGTACTGATATTCAGTTGATTGTTGTTTACTTCAAAAGAATATACGTGACCTAAAAAATCAATTACAGTTGCTTTTTCAAAAGTAGTATTGCTTTTAAAAGACAACATATTTTGAGCGATTGTCGGATAAACAACAAGATCTTTTTTGTTCGTATTTTTAAAACTCATTATTTTGCTGTACGAAAAATGCTGGTCTAAATCGACAGTTTTTAAACGATAAAAACAAAAATCGTCGCTCAGATTTTCACTGTCTGTAAAAACATAATCGTTGTTATTTTTATCCAAATCGACTTTTCCTACGCTTATAAAACGTTTTCCGTCAATACTTTTTTCGATTTCAAAATGAGAAAAATTAGTATGATTAGCTGTTTTCCAAGATAAAAATGCTTTGTTTTCAACATTTTTTACCGAAAAATTTACAATTTCGATAGGCAAAGGAATACCAAGTAAAGAAGCCCCATAAACCGCATCGCCACCAGAACCACCGCCATTTCCAGCCACAGAAGCACAATAAAAGGAAATTGGAGCAGAACCAGAACTCGGAGCAGTCCAGTCAAAATTCCAAGTTGCTGTCGAAGATGCTACTTGGGGCGTAGAGTGATTGATAATAGTTGGGTCGCTTGAGCCATTCAATAAAGCTGTACCAGTGATTGGTGCAAATGCGCCTGTGCCAGTATTCGTATTGTCAATTGCTGAAAGTTGAAAACCAGCTTGTACCAGTTCTGGGTCACTCACAGAAACCGTAATCTGATACGTCTGTCCATTCACATAATGGCTTCCTATATTACTCGACAAAGTAAGACTTCCATTGACAGTACCACCTGAGTGGCAACCATTTTGGCTACTACTACAAGTGCTTGGCCCACTTGCAGGCGAACCTGAGTAATCGCCAGGAGGACCACTCGAATAACTGCTAAAAATAGCTACTGACAATAGCGCAAGGCAAAAAGCTGAAATTTTATGATTTGTCATTTTTTTAATTTTTTTTTGATTAAACTATATATACGTTAAAATTATACGTTTTGGATTTCTTTAATTAATTATTAAAAAAAATCAGATAATAGCTTAATAGTCAAGCCATTATCTGATTTTAAAATGGTCGTCTCGAGAGGAATCGAACCTCTATCAAACGTTTAGGAAACGCTTATTCTATCCGTTGAACTACGAAACGAACGTATTTTTTATATTGAAAAATACT
>JANMIV010000130.1:0-6035 GCA_031375995.1 Bacteroidota bacterium | reverse complement strand
AACCGTGTAACAGATACTTGTATTCCTGAGGAAGAGGCTTTCCGTAGATTACAGAAGCATATTTACAAAATTTGGAAGGATGCAGACACTGCAGGTGAACGTTTTTTTCCGCACGAGTATATGTATAAAATATTAAACAGTGGCGAGTTGGCTCAATACTATGAAATTGACCCTAAAAACTCTTGGATGCTTGCTGCTGCAGAGCGCAATTTGCCTATTGTAGTGCCAGGATGGGAAGATAGTACCATGGGTAATATTTTTGCCAGTTATGTAATTAAAAATGAAATAAAAGCAAGTACCATGAAAAGTGGTATAGAATACATGGCCTGGTTAGCAGACTGGTATGTAAAAAACAGCGAAGGAAAGGGAGTTGGATTTTTTCAGATTGGTGGCGGTATTGCTGGCGATTTCCCTATATGTGTGGTGCCAATGTTGTATCAAGATATGGAAATGGAAAACATTCCTTTTTGGAGTTATTTCTGCCAAATTAGTGATTCAACAACAAGTTATGGTTCTTACTCAGGTGCAGTGCCAAATGAGAAGATTACTTGGGGCAAATTAGATATAAACACACCTAAATTTATTGTAGAAAGCGATGCGACCATTGTAGTGCCATTGATTTTTGCGTGGATTTTGGGCTGGTAGTTTTTGAATATTAAATACAAAAAAAGGGAGCACTTAGCTAAAAGTGCTCCCTTTTCTTTTATCAAGTATTTATTCCTTCTATTTCTGCCCCAATTCATTCATTAGGTTATCTGCTTTGGCTACTTTTTGAACAATCCATAATACATAGCGAATATCCACTCCTACACTGCGGCTATAGCTTTCGTTCCAAGCATAATCGTTGATAGTAGCCGTATAAGCCCTATCAAAATTAATACCTACCAATTCTCCTTTGGCATTCATTACGGGGCTTCCGCTGTTGCCTCCAGTAGTATCTAAATTGTATAAAAAGTTTACTGGTACTTCATTCATATCAGGTTTAAGCAGATTGCCATATTCCTTGGCTGCATGTAATTCTTTTATAATAGGCAGTAATTCATAATCAACTCCATCTTCTTTTTGAACTACTCCACTTAAAGAAGTAAAAGGTGCGTGGTATTCTGCATCATTTGGACTATAACCCTTTACATAACCATAAGTAAAGCGCAAAGTAGCATTGGCATCAGGTACAAAGCTTTTATTTTGGAATACAGATTTTGCATCTACATATTTTGCCATGAGCTGGTTTAGTTCTGCTTCACGTTTTCTATCCTCATCATCAAAAAAGTTTATTTCTTGGTTTAAGTTATGCGCAAAATCCAATAAAGGGTCGCTAAGGGCAAAGAGTTTTTCTATATCTTCATTGGCTAATTTTTCTATGTTTTTGCTGTCTTTGAAAGCACTATTGGCATAAATGGCTTTTATATCGCTCAATTTCTCCAATGCACTCACTTTATTAACAGTATTGAATTTTTTTGCATCGTCCAACATTTTTTCCATTACGGCTAATTCAAAGGCTTCATCGTATTTGCTAAAAGCAGCAGCAAGTACTTGCTTTAATTTAGTGCCTTGCTTGAGTTTAAACTCATTTTTTTCTGCATCCGATTTTAAATTTTGGAATGCAGTTTTAAAATTATCAACAGCCGCAGCAACAGATAGGGTTGGAGCTACATTGTATATTTGATCGTACCACAAATTGCGGGGTGCATATTTCATGATATCATCAAAAAGTACGTTTATTCTAGGAATTACTTGGCTATAAGTGGCTTTTAATGTTTCGTCCTTACTCAAAAAGTCTTGCAACAATTTTTCATCTGCATATTTTTTGGCTGTAAGTTTTACTCGTTTAAATCCTTGAAGTTTTCCTTTGAAATTTTTGGTGGTATTGGCGAGTTGCTTAATGCGTGAAGCATATTTTATCTGCAACGACACATTTCCTTTACCCAATTTTTCCATTTCTTCAATTTGCCAATCATAAAAACTACTAATATACTGTAGCATATATTGTTCGTGGTACTTGTAAAAAGCAGCGGGTTGGTGTCTGTAAGTTCTACCTGGGTAACCTAATATAAATACAAAATCATTTTCATTTACCCCCTTAGGGTTAATGGTAAGGTGTTTAGCTGGTTTATAAGGAATATTATTAGGGCTATATTCCGCAGCACTTCCATCGGGAGCAACATACGCTCTTAAGAAAGCAAAATCGCCACTGTGGCGCGGCCAAACCCAATTGTCTTTTTCTCCTCCATATTCTCCTATGCTTCTGGCTGGTACATATACCAAGCGCAGATCTTTTAGTAGTTTGTATCTGAAAAGTACATACGTTCTTCCTGTAAACATTTCTGAAATTTCGCAGCTTAAAGTGGGGTTGGCTTTGTTTTCTGCTTCTACAATCGTTTTTAAATTACCCGCTATTATTTTTAAGCGTTCGGCCGCATCATTAGTGCCTTGTGTGCCTTGCAATACTTTGCCCGACACATCTTCATAACTGGCAGCTATTTTACAAACCAATCCTTTAGCCTGTGCTTCCTCGCCTTTGTTATTTGCTAAATAGCCTTTTTGAATATAATTATTGTTGCTATCGCTAATGGCTGCAACAAAACTAAATGCGCAATGGTGGTTGGTAACAATGAGTCCATCATTGCTCACAAAACTGCCGGTGCAGCCTCCTACACGCACTATGGCATCCATTATACTCACCCCATTGGGATTGTACAACTCAATGGGTTTAATTTTAAGTCCAATCTTTTTTAAATTGATATTTTTGAGTTCAGACAAAGGAAACATGCCTTCATCCGTTTTAAAGCTTTGCGAAAGCCCAATAAATGCAAATACAGCGGTTAATAGAATATATTTTTTCATGATAGTATAAAGAGGAGCAATATAATTTTTTTGAGTAGAGTATAGAAAAAATTGTGTCAATGGGTTTTGAGTGGGCGGTTTATGTTGAAAAAAATGGCAATTAGCATTATTACATCTTTTAAAAATGAGCCTTAGAAAGCAAATAGTTTGATAATACATCCTAATTACATACTTTCGCCAAGCTTTCAACAACAATGGAAACTTTAATACTCAACGCTACAGTTTGCGCCCCTGCAAGTTCTTTTAACAATAAGGTTTGCGATATTTTAATAGTTGATGGTAAGGTAGATACAATTCAGTTAAGTAGCAAAAAAGCATTTGCAAGTACAGCTAGGAAACGGACTGTTTTTGATGCAAAAAAGGCCATTATAGCCGCCTCTTTTGTTGATTTACGAACACATGGCACTGATCCGGGTAATGAGCATAAAGAAACATTGGCCAGTTTGTCAAAAACGGCTTTAGCTGGTGGCTTTTCCAAAATTTGTGTTTTACCAGATTCAGAACCAACCATTAGCAATAAATCGCAAGTGGAATACATTGTAAATCAGTCAACAAAGCTGCCTATAGATATTTTGCCTTACGGCAGTATTACCCATAAAATGGAAGGTAAGCAGCTGAGTGAAATGTACGATATGCATGTAGCAGGTGCCATAGGCTTTACTGATGCTGACCATAGCATAAAAGAAAGTGGTTTGTTGATGCGCGCTTTACAATACAGCAAAATATTTGGTGCTACCCTTTTTGTACATGCAGAAGATAACAGTTTAAGTGTAGCTGGAAGAATGCATGAAGGCAAAACAAATGTTCTTTTGGGTTTAAAGGGCATTCCAGCAATAGCAGAGGAAATGGCTATTAAGCGGGATATAGAATTGGCGAAATATGCAGATTCGCCTATTCATATTTCACATATTTCAAGCAAAGGCTCAGTAGAAATTGTAAAAAGAGCCAAAGCCCAAGGTTTGCCAGTAACTTGTGATGTAGCCATTGCCAATTTGTGTTTTACTGACGAAGATTTGGATCAGTATGATTCCAATTTTAAATTGAACCCGCCTTTAAGGGGGAAAGAAGATAAAAAAGCACTGTGGAATGGTTTGTTAGATGGAACTATTGATGCCATTGTTACCGATCATTTACCCCAAAACCCTGAGTTAAAGGAGGTAGAATTTGAGTATGCCAGCGAGGGGATGATAATGCTGCAAACAGCACTTTCCCTATTATTACAAAATATGCCTAAAAATGCGGGTTTAGAAATACTGATTGAAAAACTAAGTATTGCTCCCCGTAACATTATCAAACAAACAATTCCAACTTTTGAAGTAGGAGGAACAGCAGAATTCGTTATTTTTGATACCAATAGTAGCTGGATAATGAATGCTGCAAGTAACCAATCAAAATCTAAAAACACCAATTTGTTTGGCAAAACGCTAAAAGGAAAGGTATTGGCAGTATATTGTAAAAACAAATTAGTTATAGTATAAAATAGTATATGATCATAGAACACCAATCAAAATTAGTCTTAAGCGCATTAGAGTCGTTAACAGGAACCTACGCGGCAGGAAAAGAACTAAAAAGTATATACAACGAATGTAAAGCTGTTTTCCTATCGGAAGATGACTTTTCAATTAAATTAAGTAAGCTAGATTCGTTTGTAGCAAAGGCGGGATATGGGGAAATTGAAGAACTTATTTTTGATTTAGCGTTGGTACATTTCTTATCGGCCATAGAGCACGATGAAGAGTATTTTGACACGGATGAGTGGATGGATATTGAGGAAAAGACAGTAAACAGAGGCACTGAATTGCTCAACGTATTTTTATACATTAACGAAGCTACCGATACAGATGCAGAAATATCACTAGAAGATTTTTTAAATGAGTTTTTGTTGACTGATATGGATGAGTTTCAAGATGAGTTTAAAATTTATGAGCCATTAATTGAAAATGATTTAGAAGAAGCAGAGGTAGATGATTTGATTAAATTGAAGAATAGTTTAAAAGACGATTCTGATATTAAGGATTTTATAGTTCCAATGGTTATGTTTTTCCAAACCCCAACCGATTTAAGAATGTTGGAACAATACAAATCAAAAATAAACTTATTTGAACAAAGTGTGCTAGCTTCGTTGTTGGCATTTAACAACCAAATATAATTATGGTACAAGAAATTAACAATACCACACAATCTACCCATTGGCAGCTTATAATTAAGTATGCATTGGCGTATGCACTTTCCTTTATTGGTTTTCAGTTGCTATTATATATTACATCTATCGATCAAAATACAATAAAATGGTTAGTTTTTGTAATCAATATTGGCATTTCCTATGCGGTACTTTTTATAAGCTTAAGGAGCAGAAGAAATGACCAATTAGGCGGTTATATTACTTACGGAAAAGCAATTGCCACGGGGGCTTTGGTATTGTTATTGGCAACACCTCTTTTAGGTTTATGGACGTATATATTTTCAGCATTTATTGATGCAGATGGGATAAAAGCATCTATGGAATTGGCTAAAAGACAGATGATAGAAAAAGGTTATTCAGAAGACCAAATAGCCATGGGCAATAAAATGGCTTCGGCATTCAGTTCTCCTTCCATCTTAGCATTAACATCATTTGTGGCGTCTTACTTTACTGGGTTTTTAGTGCTTCTTATCACTGCCATATTTGTACAAAAACCAAATCCTGAAGAGGCTTACAATAAGCTTGATTCATAAAATTAGTTTTATTTATGAAAGAAATAAATATTTCAGTAGTTATACCATTTTTAAATGAAGAAGAATCGCTGCCCGAATTATTAGAATGGGTGGAACGGGTAATGATTCAAAACCAATTTAGCTACGAAATTATTTTAGTTGACGATGGAAGTACCGATGGTAGTTGGGATGTGGTAAAGAAGTTGGCTCAAATAAACACCAATATAAAAGCCATAAAATTCAGGCGTAATTACGGGAAATCTGCCGCATTGAATGTGGCATTTCACAAGGCGGTAGGCCAAGTGGTAATTACGATGGATGCAGATATGCAAGACAGTCCTGATGAAATACCTGCCTTATACAATATGATTGTAGAAGATGGATACGATTTGGTAAGTGGCTGGAAAAAGAAACGCTACGATCCGCTTTCGAAAACCATTCCTACCAAAATATTCAATTGGGCCACACAAAGTATGAGTGGTATTAAACTGAACGAC
>JANMIV010000127.1:0-9503 GCA_031375995.1 Bacteroidota bacterium | reverse complement strand
ACTGGTGAGGATTTTATGGCTTACCCTAATAATTATAATTACCATGTAAATATGTATAATGATTCGTTTCAGCACGGGGGTATTAGTTTGGAGGAAATGATTGTGCCTTTTATAGTTTTGGAAACTAAACAATAGAAAAGTTGGGTTGAATTGTAAACAAAAAACCTCTCCAAGATCGCTCTTGGAGAGGTTTTTTTATGGGTAGCGGTTGGTTAATTACTTACCGCTTACCAGGAACTTAACGCTTTGTGTTCCGTTTGCATTGCTTATGTTCAAGAAATATACACCGTTGTTTAGTTGGCTTATATTTAGTTTTTCGCTAAAGTTTCTGGTATTGATGTTTTGTTTCAATACTTCTCTACCTACTAAATCGGTAATTACCAATTGGGCTGGTAATTGGTTGATGTTTTCGATATGGATATTTAACTCTGCATAGGCTGGAGAAGGATATACTTGAACGGCTGACGCTACGTTGTTTACTTCTTTTACTCCTACTTTATTGATAACAATTACTGTTCTGGTTTTAGAGGTGGTGTTACCGGCTATATCGCTAACTGTATAAGTTAAAATATAGGTACCTAATTTGCTTGAATCTAGTGTACCCGTGCGTTTTATTTTAGCAGTTATGTTTCCGTCAATATCATCTGTAGCGGTTGCGCCAGCATCTACATAGGTTAAGGTGCGTTGCAAAGTATCAGGGTTTTTACCTAAAAGGGTAATGCTAGGTTTGGTGGTATCGCCATAGAAAACAGTAATTGTTCTAACTACTGAATCTGTATTTCCAGCCTTATCGCTTACTACATAAGAAATATAGTATGTTCCAGCTATGGCAGTATTTACGGTACCTGTTTTAACAATTTTGTTGGTTATATTACCCTCTTTATCGTCTGAAGCGGTTGCTCCAGCATCGTTGTAAATGCTGTCTTTTTTAACTGCTATATTCACATTACCAACAATGGTAATGACTGGTTTTACGGTATCAATATTTGAGAAGTCAGCATCATTGGCATTTCTTGGTATGAGTTTGAAGTTTCCATTGGCAAAATACATAGGGCCTTGTACAAAATTCATTTTCATTCCTACATATACCAAGTTATTGTAGTTTTTGAAGTTGTTATTTAAATCGTCAATACGTAAGCCTGTTCCGTTTTTATTTTTGATGGCAAATTCGCCAAAGTTTCCAGGAGTTGGGTTGTTTGCGTCAGGATTCTTACTTGTTACTTCTGCACTATCAAAACGCACTAAAACACCTTCCCACTTGTTACTGTATGAAGTGTTGTTTAAAGCAAAAGAATCGATTGATAAGTTTGTTTCAAATGCTGGTAAAGGATTACCTGAAGACACAACTGAACTTAATACGTTGTATAAAGTGGTTACGTTAAAATTTTCTCTTACAGTGGCTCTTGTTATCAATACTGAATCACCTATTTCCCACTTACCAGTGCTGTCTGCACCAGCATTGCGCTGAACAAAAATAGCAGAGTTTGGACCCTTCCCATCTTGTATTGTTATTAAATTACCAAATCCTTTTCCAGTAACAATGCCACGAACATTGATATTTAATAGAGAATCTCCATTCCAAATGGTGGCTCTATTGGGTAATGAACTATATTGTAATATATTTATCTTATTTACTCCATTAGTGTCTGTAACATAATATTTATTTCCAACACTAAATGGATCTGGGATTAAAGTAGTTCTATTTTTTCTATCTGTTGCACTCACCCAATAACTAATTTCACATTCTGCATTGGTTGGAGGAATTTGCGCTAAATAATAATTGGGAAAGTTAGGAACCGCAGTAAAATTAACAGAATCTAAATTATTAGTTATTGAATTCTTGAAAAATAATCTACTTGACTGCAAAGTGGTATCACCTACTGTGATTTCGAAAATCAATTTAGTTGTATCGCTTGATTTTACAACTGAAGGATTCTTACTAATGAACTTTATAGAAGGAGGACAGGCAGTGCAAACCTTATAATCACCTGGATAAATAGGAGCAATTCCATACCTTACATCTGCTGGATTAGTAATTGTATATTCAGTAACAACTCCTTGAATGTATTCCAATCTAGTACCTATTGCTGGTGCAATAAACCTACTTGTATTAACAACATCCAAACCAGTTGAATCGCCATTTGCATCATTTCTAAAATAAGCCGAAAAGTCTCTTATATCAATTACATTTCCGAAATCATCAATTACACTCCAGGTAGTTCTATTTCCACTAACAACTCTTGTATAAACAGTAACATTTCTCAATCTTACCAGAACTCCTTCCCATCTTTCTCCTGTCAATTTTTGCTGAACTCTTAATGAATTTGGATTTCCTTTCATCAATTGGTCTGCTGCTATTTCAGAATAAACCAATGTATCAGGAGTTAAACTCAATTGCTCTACCCCATTTTCCCAATTTGGATTACTTCTAATTAAATTAACTTGGGTTTCACCTTGAGAGAATTCCCGTATAACACCGCTTAATCTTACTTTATAACCTGGTACAAAATTATCTTTAAACTTTGTTTCTGCTTGCAAATTAGCCAAAGTAGTTCCAGTTCCTGCAGGCTCACACATTACTTGAACTCCACTCCAAGGTCCTCCTCCTTTGCGCTGAATAAAAGCAGCCTTTCTACTAGTGGCCGATAATCCATAAGATCTAGGACTGCATACCACTATTCCTTCAATTCTTACTGTATCTCTAAAAATCGTATCTTTAAAAGGTGTAGTATAATCAGGTAAAGTGGCTGTGGCAGCCTGAGCAGGAGTAGTAATTAAGCTTAATTTTGTAGAATTTACAAACTGTACCGTATCTATTGGTACGAGTGGATACGGATTTTGCGCATTGGCAAATAATCCTCCCAATACTGTGGTGATAAGTAAAATTGTCTTTTTCATATTGTTTTGTGTTTTATTGTTTTTTATTTGATGATGGCAAAACTGCCTGTTTGTGCTATTCCTGATTCTGTATCTTTTACACTATACATATAAATACCTTGGGCAATTTGATTTTTTGATTCACTTAATAAATCCCAAGCGTGTTCTCCTCCAGTCATTACGGTTTTCTCTGTATCGCTCAATCTTTCAAACCAAGCGTTGCCGCTTCCATTGTAGTTGTCGCCATTGTGCTTAAAGGATGTAATAATGTCGCCACTGGAGGTATAAATAGTAATTTCGCAATTACGTGGTAAGTTGTAAAAATAAAGTTTTCTGGTGCGGGAGGTGGTACCGTCCCAAGCAGCACTGGTATTGTATGGGTTGGGGTAAACACCTACTTTGGTTTCTTGGTCTTCTTTGCTAAAGTTGTTAATTTGACTGCCAGCAAATACCCTGTACTCATTTTCGCTAAAAGAGGATTCTAAAGACTCTACATTTAATACTTTATTGCCTTTATCGAAGGCGGTAATAATAAATAGGTATTGCCAACCATTGCTTAGGTTGTTTACCGTGTAGCTATAATAGTATTTGGTGGTATCTCCATCAAATATAATTGGCTGCTGTAGTTTTATAACATCAAATCCATTATTAAACCCTACTGAATTGCCAGTGCTATCCCATTGTCCAATTAAGTTTCTAGCATCTGTAAAATTGGGTTTCAAATCATCGCCAATTTTGCTGGAATAGATTCGGTATCCTTCAAAATCTTTTTGGCGGGTAATAGGGTCAATAGATGCTTCGGCATTGTTACTCCAATAAATAGTTACTTTTTTGTTACCACTTACTACCTTTACTTTAGGGGAAGCTGGAGGCTCTGGTAATATATATCTATCTATTTTACCATTTCCATTGGCATCTTTTTCTGGTGTATAAACGCCATTTTCGTCTGCATCTTCACCAATATAAGTAGCTCTACAGCGTTTCATGTTACTGGTAAGTTCTGCTTGAGAGCCTGATGTACTCAAAATAGAAAGGGCCTGATTGCTCACACTTTCTCTTAATTGTTTAGCAGCAATAAATGCAACTGTATAAGTCATACTTGAGTCTGGTTCAAGTGAACGAAAAGGACCTACGCTTAACAATTGAATCCAGTTATTAGGAGCACCAAAAGTAGGGCCATTACTTGAATTTAAATCATTAGAATCAATACCCACGGCCATTTTATTGTATCTATCTTGCTCTAAATCAGGGCGAATAAAAGGAGGTGTAACGGAGCCAAATGTCCAAAAATTGGTTTTAAAAGAAGGGGCTGTAAAACCTTTTTGGGTAAAAATTTCTGGCTTTTCATTATTGAAAAATAAACCATTCCAATCTACTCCCAAAAACTGTATAGCACCATAAGAACTTACAAAATCAAAATCATCGGCTTGCTTAGCAGCCATATAAGCCACTACTGCATTGTATTTATTATCAACAAAATTCCTTCCTCTTTGAAAAAAAGTAGAACCAGTTTCCCTTGTAACATTCACATTGCGCACTACCAAATCTGCAAACTGACCAATATAAACGGAATCCCAACGGTCTTTACTTTTATTGGTAATGGTATAGTTTAGTATTACAAAATAATCAGCATAAGAATAGTTCCAATTATAAGACTCCAATTTTACCACAGCTCGCAAAGGATTATCATGTCCGTTTATAGGAATGGTGGTTCCTGGAATAATTACATTGCTATCAGTCATGGTAAACACAAAATCTTGGTGAGAAACGGCAGATTTTGAGAAATTACTACTATTGGTTAAACTAGAACGCTCTCTTACAGAACTAGTAGGAGTAAATTCGAAATTGGCACCACCAGTTGAATAACCAGAACTGGCCTCAGAGGAAGAACTGGAAACCCTTACTTGCCCATTTACATAGGCGCCAATCCATATTCCAGCTTCAAACAAATGTTCCACACCACTTCCTCTTGGATAAGCCATAGAAGGTGGACCGCTTGCATTACCTCTTACATTAGGCCGTCCAATGGTTCCAAAATTATTAATGGTCAAACCAACTCTTGAAGCAGTTGTAAATTTGCCTTCATTTAGCACTTGGGCTCCAATGTGGAGTGTGGTGCCAAATAACAGAACTAAAAATAACCTTCGTAAATTTATTTGTTGCATAAAAAATAGGCTGCAAATATGGCTATTTTAATAATACGAAATGGTTAAATTATTTTATTCTCTGCAAAGTCAGATTTCATTTGAGCAAGTTTATGTCTATAAAAAGTAAGTAAAAGCACCTTTTATCTCTAAATTCTTAGTTGTTCCAAAAAAAAATCCTCATTCAAAAAACCTTTAAAGGCTTGTATGTGTTAAAATTGTAAGTAACTGGAACATGTATTTTCAATGATAATTGTCAATACTTAAAAATCTTTTTACAAGTATTTGACACCAATGTTATATTGCAGCCCAATATTAAACTAAATTTTATAAAATAATTTACTGATGAAGCATTTTAACTTTAAAGCATCTTATCTATTTATGATTGTGTTTCTGCTTTTAGGCACACTATCTAGCTTTGCACAAGTAATGAGCGAAGAAACAAGCGAAAGTATTAGCTCTACAGCCAGTAATATCAATTGGTTAATAGCAGGTATTACTATTCTCTTGGTATTTATTATAGGTATGGTATTCGACATATTGTCGAAAGTGGGTGACGTACAAAAAAAGCCTGTTATTAACTGGAACAGAATAAATGCTATTTTAGCTTTGGTGTTTCTAGTAGTAGGTTTAGGAGCTACCGCTTGGGAGTTTATGGAACACAGCAAACTTACCGTATTTAACTTACCAGCTGCTTCGGCTCATGCTGACGAGTATGATAATATGTTCATGATAACCTTGGGGTTAACTGGATTTGTTTTTATCATTACTCAAATATTGCTATTCTGGTACACTTATAAGTATAAAGAAAACAATAAAAGAAAAGCTCTTTTTTATCCTGATAATCACAAATTAGAATTGATTTGGACTATTATACCCACTTTGGTTTTAACCGTTTTAGTTGTTAGAGGACTTATTGTTTGGAGCCACATGACTTCGAATAAAGGCGAAAACGCTATGAATATTGAGTTATATGGCTATCAATTTGCTTGGAATGCACGCTACTCTGGTGCTGATAACAAATTAGGTAGATACGATTTCCGCCAAATTGGGATTGTAAACGCTTTAGGTGTTGATAGTACCAAAGAAAATGCAGGGGATGACATAATTACCAGCGAATTACACGTTCCTGTAAACAAAGATTTATATTTCCACTTTAGGTCAAAAGATGTAATTCACTCTGCTTATATGCCTCACTTTAGAGTGCAAATGAACGTAGTACCAGGATTGCCTACAAAGTTTAGCTTTAGACCCACATTGACCACCAATGAAATGCGTGCACAACAAGATAATCCAAAATTTGATTATGTATTATTATGTAATAAAATTTGTGGTAGTGCACATTACCGCATGAAAATGACCATTGTGGTAGATACACAAGAAGAATTTGAAAAATGGCTTAAATCGCAACCTGCTCTCACAGCAAAAGGAACTGAAGCCAATAAAGCATTCTCGTTTTTTAAACCAAACGGTTTAGCTTCTAAATAAACAATATCATTCATACACTTTTCAATTTAACCAACTAAAACAAATATATGAGCGCAGTTGCACACCATGCAGAAGGTCAGCACCACGATGACCATGGGCATCACAAAGAAACCTTCATTTCGAAGTACATTTTTAGCATGGATCATAAAATGATTTCAAAACAGTTTTTGATAACTGGAATCATTATGGGTACCATTGGAATGTTAATGTCGTTGATTTTCCGTTTACAACTTGCTTTTCCTGATACGAAGTTTCCTATTTTAGCATCTTTATTGGGAGAATGGGGTAAAGACGGTAAGTTAGACCCTAACTTTTACCTTGCTTTAATTACAATACATGGAACCATCATGGTATTTTTTGTATTGACAGCAGGTTTAAGTGGTACTTTCAGTAATTTACTTATTCCATTGCAGGTTGGAGCAAGAGATATGGCTTCTCCATTCTTAAATATGCTTTCATACTGGTTTTTTGCCATTTCATCTACTGTTCTTATCTGCTCTTTATTTGTGCAAGGTGGTCCTGCTTCTGCTGGTTGGACGGTATATCCGCCCCTATCGGCTTTACCAAAAGCAATACCAGGCTCTGGAACGGGTATGACCCTGTGGCTGGTTTCTATGATTCTTTTTATAGTTTCCGCCTTACTTGGTGGTATTAATTATGTAGCCACGGTGGTAAACATGCGTACAAAAGGAATGAAAATGACTAGAATGCCTTTAACCATTTGGGCTTTTACTTTCACTGCTATTTTAGGTATTTTATCATTCCCTGTATTGTTTGGAGGATCGTTGTTATTGGTTTTTGATAGAAGTTTTGGTACTTCATTTTACTTAAACGAAATTCCTGCTGATTTGGCTGGAGGTATTGAACGCGTTGGTGGTTCACCTATTCTGTTCCAACATTTATTCTGGTTCTTAGGTCATCCAGAAGTGTATATTATTTTATTGCCTGCTTTGGGTATTACTTCAGAAGTAATTGCTACCAATTCACGTAAGCCCATCTTTGGTTACCGTGCTATGATTGGTTCAATTATAGCCATTGCCGTTCTTTCATTTATTGTATGGGGACACCATATGTTTATTACTGGTATGAATCCTTTCTTAGGTTCTGTATTTATGCTGGGAACGCTCATTATTGCAGTTCCATCAGCAGTAAAAACATTTAACTATTTAGGTACTTTATGGCAAGGTAACTTGCGATTAACCCCTGCTATGATGTTTGCGATAGGATTGGTTTCTTTCTTTATTTCAGGCGGATTAACGGGTATTTTCTTAGGAAATGCTGCATTAGATATTAATTTACACGATACTTATTTTGTGGTAGCTCACTTCCATTTGGTAATGGGTAGTGCGGCTATATTTGGAATGCTTTGTGGTATTTACCACTGGTTCCCTCGTATGTTTGGCAGAATGATGAATGACAGCTTAGGACATATCCATTTCTGGATGACTATTGTTTCTGCTTATTGCGTATTTTTTCCAATGCACTTTATGGGTCTTGCTGGTGTACCGCGTAGATACTATGCTAACACAGCTTACGATCAATTCAATGTATTTGTAGATATGAACCAATTTATCACTTTTGCTGCTTTCTTAGGTGGTATAGCGCAGTTTATATTCTTGTTCAATTTCTTCTACAGCATTTTCAAAGGTAAAAAAGCACCTCAAAATCCTTGGGGTAGCAATACTTTAGAGTGGACAGCTCCTGTAAAACACTTACATGGAAACTGGCCAGGAGAAATTCCTCATGTATATCGTTGGCCATACGATTATAGCGTACCAGGACATGAAAGTGATTTCATCCCGCAAAATATACCTGATGAGGGTCAATCTGATCCATTGCAAGAACCAAAAGTAACACCTATACCAGAAAGAAGAGCTACTCCAGTAGTTGAAAAAGAAGAGGTTGTGATGTTTAGTTTGGTAAAACGCTGGTTAGGATTTGCAGAATAAATAAATAAAACCTCACACCTTTAGCAACTATTTAAAGGTGTGAGGTAAAAAAAGAATGGTGATAAAAATGCCATTCATACAAAAAATGTTGAACAACAATTTTGAAAATAGATTTAGAAAGTTTGGTATAGCTACTATTATTTCTATCTTTTTCTTAATTTTTGTTGGAGGATTGGTAAGAAGTACAGGCAGTGGTTTAGGTTGTCCAGATTGGCCAAAGTGTTTTGGTAGCTGGGTTCCGCCAACCAGTGTTGAGCAACTTCCTACTGACTACAAAACAAAATTTGCATTACAAGGAAAGGAAATTGCAGATTTTGATACTTTTAAAACATGGACAGAATATGTAAATAGACTGATAGGTGTTTTAATTGGGTTCTTTGTTTTTTTGACTGTGGTTTTTGCTTTTCCCTATCTAAAAACAAAACCAACGGTGTTTTGGCTCTCTTTTTTAGCCTTTATATTGGTTGGTTTTCAAGGTTGGATAGGCTCTAAAGTAGTTTCTAGCGAATTAGCCAGTTGGATGATTACCATACACATGGTAATTGCTTTGGTAATTGTGGCATTGTTAATTTATACCATTACACTTTCGCAAGATTTTTACATTACCCAGTTAAAAAACGATCGTTCTTTAAAATATTTAATACTCATTGCTTTAGCAATAAGTTTGGTTCAAATTATAAGTGGCACACAAGTAAGAGAAAAAGTAGATCATGTGGCAAGTATTTTGGGAGAAAACTACAGATCGCAATGGCCAAAATTCTTTATGGAGGAAAATATTTTTCTACTGCATAGAAGTTGGTCTATACTTAGTTTAACGCTTAGTGTTGGCATTTTTATAAAATGTAGGCAACTATTTGAACGAAACGCATTGGTGTATAAATGCGCATTGAGTATTATACTATTGTTATGCGTGCAAGCTTTTACAGGCGCAGTATTGGTAAATTGGGGATTCCCAAAACAAATAACGGCATTGCACTTAACCATAGGAAGTATAACAGCAGGTTTGCAAATTTGGTCAAGCCTATTAATCTTTAACAAAACCAAA
>JANMIV010000108.1:0-4004 GCA_031375995.1 Bacteroidota bacterium | reverse complement strand
AAGTATCCAACAGGGAAAAAATTTGCATTGACCATAGGCATTAAGGCGGCACAATATGAGCATTTGGTATTTACCGATGCCGATTGTAAGCCAGCAAGCAATCAGTGGTTGGCATTGATGAGTAAAAAACTGGTATCCAATAAACAGATTGTATTGGGTTTTTCGCCCTACACCACACAAAACACTCTTATTAATTTGGTGGCTCGTTTTGAGAGTGCCATTACAGCCATGTTTTATTTTTCGGCAGCCATTAATAAACAACCTTTTATGGGAGTGGGGCGCAATTTGGCTTATACCAAGGAACTTTTCTTTAAGCAAAAGGGTTTTGCTTCGCACCAACACATACTGAGTGGCGATGACGATTTATTTGTAAACAAGGCCGCCACGCACATGAATGTAGCGATACAACTTGATGCGGAAAGTTTTGTAAACACAGAAAGTAAAAAAACTTTTGGCGAATGGGCAAGGCAAAAAACCAGACACAATACTACTGGGAAGTACTACAAACCAATACATAAACTACTGTTAGGCGGTTTTTATGCTTCTAGTTTGCTGTTTTATGTAAGTTTGATTGGTTTACTTATAAGCGATTTTTACCTTTGGAAAATACTATTGGGTATATACCTTTTTAAGTTAATTAGTCAAACAGTTGTATATTTTTTAGCATTTAAAAAGCTGAAATACCAAAGTTTAGCTTGGTTCATTATTCCGCTTGATATTTTGTATGTGGTATATATTTACCTATTTGGCACCTTAGGCTTATTTGCCAAACAAAAAAGGGTTTGGTAACAGTGTATATTTGATGGAATATAGTTTGATAATGTATTTTCAAATTGTATTTTGCACGTTTTAAAATTGACATTATTCTATGGGAAGAGTTTTTGAAAAGCGCAAGCATAAAATGTTTGCCCGGTATGCAAAAATGAGCAGAACATTTACCAAAATTGGTAAAGAAATAGCTATTGCAGTAAAAGCAGGTGGAGGAAGTGGCGACCCCGATAGCAACTCACGTTTGCGAGCCATTATAGCCAATGCCAAAGCCATCAATATGCCTAAGACCAATATTGATGCAGCCATTTCAAGGGCAACCAGTAAACAAGACAAAGATTTTGAAGAGGTAATATACGAAGGAAAAGGGCCGCATAGTGTAGCCATGATTATAGAAACCGCTACCGATAACCCTACACGCACCGTGGCTAGCTTGCGCAGCTATTTTAATAAAAAAGGTGGGCAACTATTGGTAAGTGGTTCTTTAGAGTTTTTGTTTGAACGCAAAGGCATTTTCAGAATTAAAAGTGAAGGGCTGAATGCAGATGATTTTGAGTTGGAAATGATTGATGCTGGCTTGGAAGAGTTGGATATTGATGAGGAAGGTTATTTTAACCTTTCAGTAGCGTTTACCGATTTTGGTAAAATGCAACACGCTTTGGAAGAACGCAAGATAGAAATAGTAAACGCAGAGTTGCAGCGTATTCCTACACAACCTATAGAATTAACAGAAGAGCAAGAGGCCGAGTTTAATATTTTGCTAGATGTAATAGAAGACGATGATGATGTGGTAAAAGTATATACCAATTTAGGATAATATATATTATTACATATAAAAAGCCTCGCTGAATACCATTCAGCGAGGCTTTTCAGTTGAAGGAATAGGGCTTACAATATTTTACTAGCAAAAGTATTGAACTCGCTTCTAAGTGCTTTAAATAAATGACTGTAAGTATTTACTTCGTCTCGCAGTTCAACGTGGTCAGGGGCTAGTTTATGGTCGGTAGCCACTGGGTTTTTAGCCTCCTCATTTACAAATAAGGCTTCTGCTGCGTTTATTTTATGGCGTAATTCGTCATTTACTTCCAATTGCCTGATGAACTGGTTTTGGTAACTTTCAACCTGAGCAGTAATATCTGTTTTTGTATTGGCAACTAATATTTCCGCCAATCTTTTTTGCAATGATTGTATATCATCTTTAAAGAATAGTAAAGAGTTTAGCCATTCTGTTCTTTCTGAATGGAGTGCTGATACGTGTTTTTTATTTTCCATGGTTTTTAGTTTAATGATTGCCACTCAAAGGTGGAGGTAAAAGGAGTGTTATAATATGAGTAACATCAATATAATGGAAGATAAAAGGCACTTATTTAACTGATTAAGTAGTCATAAATGGTTTAAGTTTTCACCGTGTGCGCTCGTTGGTGTCTTGCTAGCATGATTTTAAAGGAGTTCACTCTAATGTAAATTGCATTTGTATTGCTAGCTCGGATATGATAGTATTAGGAGCTGGTGCGGTTTTGCAAACAAGAATGTACGAAACATTGCAAATCCAAACTAACAGAGTAACCATGAATGGAGAAACATTTGTCAAGCAATTTGAGAAGAAAATTTTACTTTTGGCAAAACATTATTTTACAAGTGAAAGGATTAATAAAAGCGCAATTTTCAAAAAGTGGCTACACGTTTTTTAGTATTGTATTGCTATGTATTTCATTCAATTTAAAGGCGCAAAGCAATAAGGATACACTCGTTATTAAAACGAAGTTTAGTAACATAAATATGTATGATACCAAGGGGACTCAAGTTTCCATATCAGATGCTAAAAAACGAGCAAGTAATAATCGGACTGCATTGCATTATTTTGAAGCAGCACAAATGAATCAACTGTTTTCATTGTTGTTTAGTTTGCCTGGAGGTTTCTTAATTGGATACAATATTGGAACGGCTGCTGGTGGAGGAAAAATTAACCCAGCATATTTTTTTACAGGTTTTGGCCTACTTGGTTTTTCAGTTCATTTTGAATTGGCCAAAGTTAAGAACTTAAAAAAGGCCGTTCAAGTATATAATGATAGTTTGACTACTGATAAAAGGTAAAAGTACTTTTTATATTCAATTCATTTAACTAGGAGCAAAGATAAGAAGCAATAAAACTGGTTTTTTACCGACTCAATAACTTGGCACAGGCCAATTGTACTTGGCTTAGTGTAATTAATTGCATACAGGGTTCGTTGGGGCGCACGCAATGGGTTTGGTCGCAGGGGTTGCAATCAAGTACATGGTGAATATAAGCGGTATTGTTGCCATAAGGGTAGAATACATGTGGCTCTCCTGGGCCAAATAAGCCTAAGGTTTTAGTGCCACTAATTGCGGCTATACAAAGTGGGCCGCTTTCATTGCCTACATATAATGTGCTTTGTTTTACCAAGGCTGCAAATTCAATAAGGTTAAATAATCCAGCGGTATTGTAAGTTTTAAATGGAATTTGATTTTGTATATTTTCTATTCCTTGTTTGTCAGTTTGGTCGCCTGTAAATACTATGGACAATTGGTATTTACTTTGGAGGTGAATGGCTAATTGGGCAAAATTTTGTGGCAACCATTGGCGTAATTGCTTTCTGGCTCCAGTATGGAATATGGCTATATTGTTTAAGCCTTCATTCTGCAAGAAAGCATTTACTTTTAATGCTTCGTCTTTGCCAGTATATATATACGGTGTAGGTTTTTCGGGTATTGTTTTAAGTAGTGGGCTTATAATTTGTAAATTGGTATATACTTCATGCGGATGTTTTCCAGCTTGTTTGTTTTTAAAACGAATGGTACCTCTATCTAAACGAATATGAGGCTTGTTTTTTAAAGCGTACAGCATACTTTTCCAGTTTCCTCTTAAGTCAATAATGGTGTCATAGTAGCCTGTAATTTGATTCCAATTGCTGGTAGCAAAATCAATATTGGGATTCTTGGCTACCAAGCTCACGGCAAAAGGTTTACAAAGCAGTGTTATTTCGGCTTGCGGGTGGCTTTGTTTGAGTAACTGGAATACATGCAGGCTGTAACATAGGTCGCCAATTTCATCGAGTTTAATGCAAAGAATTCTTTTGGGTTGCTGTTGGCTAAAGTTTTTATTGGCATTTATAAATTTACTTAGCAGCATGGAGCTGGCATAGATTGCTTTTTCTTTCCAAGTAAATATTTTCCATTTCATACAATAAGCAAACAATTATTTTTCGGAGTAAATA
>JANMIV010000054.1:0-7468 GCA_031375995.1 Bacteroidota bacterium | reverse complement strand
CAATAAATAATCAAATTGACTCCATTCGTCTGGCTTTGCCAGCACATCTATCAACTCCTCATTGCTAAATTCTAATAAATAATGATTGCTATCTACTTCGTTCAAATGCTTGCTGTAAGCGTTTAGCAGTAGTTCATCCGCTTTTTTAAAATCGTCTTTTTGCAGCTTTAGTCTAAATTCTTTTCTAGTTTCGCTGGTAGTATAAGTTATATCAAAATTGGCTGTATCATCCACTATGTAATCTATGCCATTCTGTTTAAGCAAATCAAGCATTTCAACTAACAGTATTTGGTCGTTGTATTTTCTGTAAGTAATGTATTCCATTCTTTTATTATTAAACTGCGCTCGGTTATAGCCCAATATATTATATTATTTCCTGGCACAACTCTATCAATATGCCATTGCTGCTCTTGGGGTGCAAAAAAACAATTAACTTATTATCAGCTCCTTTTTTAGGTACTTCGTTTATAAAAACAAATCCTTCTGCCTTAAGGCGTGCTATTTCTGCATAAATATCTTGAACGGCAAAAGCCAAATGGTGCGTACCTTCTCCTTTTTTTTCTATAAACTTGGCTATAGCACTATCTGGATGGGTGGCTTGCAGCAATTCTATTTTTGTTTCCCCCGTTTTAAAAAATATGGTTTTTACGTTTTCGCTCTCCACTGCTTCCTCTTTATAAGGCTCTACACCCAAAAGTGAGCTGAATAGTTGGATACTGGCAGCAGCGTCTTTTACAGCAATACCTATGTGTTCTATATTATTTAGCATAGTTAGTTATGAGTTGTTGAATTTTTTATTTTTAGTAGCAGTAAGTAATTACATATTCATTTAGTAAATAGTAATTTACTTCTAATTGCTTTCGATAAGTATTTTTATGGAGCAAACAATTAAAAACACCCGCATTATCTGCTTTAAATACTAGCATTTCCATATTTTCTCTAAAATCGAGTTCCTTTTTACCATACCACTTATACACGGCCTCCTTAGCACTCCATATTAGCACTTTGCTTATGGTGCTTTCTGCAAACTCTTTTTCATTGGTATTTAAAAATTTATGCGCTACGCGATGTATTCTTTCGTCTATTATTTCTATGTCCATCCCTACCTCGTGCTTGCTGCTTATCATTACTCCTGCGTAAGTATGTGAGTGAGAAATGCTAATAAAGTATTTCTCGCCATCAACAAATAGGGTTGGCTTGTTATGTATATCCTTATGCAATTCTAGTTTGTGGGTGCTAAATAAACTTTGCAATAGTACCCTACTCGCAAACCAATGCAAACCTACTTTTTCTGCTGGATTAATTGGTTTGGAAACATCTATCAAATCATTTTCCAGTAACAATGCCAACTCTTCTTTGGTTTCTGTAATTTCCCAAATACCCAAAATAATATGATCGCTTATTTTTTGTAAAGAATTTAATGGCAAAATAGTGTAGTTAAACTTATTTATGATTGTTTTGCAATATTCAATTTATATACCTAACAAAAAAGTTTTTCCCCTCGCAATGCCTAAAAAAATAGTCGTTCAAAAATTACATCAATTTAGTGGTCATAAAGACTGTATTTACAGCCTTTCGCCCTCCTTCAATGAAAATTGTTTTTATTCAGGAGCTGGAGAAGGCTACGTAGTAGAATGGAATTACGAAACCAAAGCAGATGGAAAACTTATTTGCCAAGTTCCACGCCCTGTTTACAGCATTCATTTACTAAAACATAAAAAACAGTTATTGGTAGGGTCAGCCCAAGGCAATATGCACGTAATTGATTTAACGGTAAACAAGGAAATACTTAATATTGAAGCACACCAACTGGGCATATATGCTATTAATAGCTACCAAAATACCATTATAAGCACGGGAGGCGATGGCAAGGTAAATATTTTTAATAGTGAAACCTTCGAATTAATCAAATCCATTCATCTAGCCAATAAAAGTGCCAGAGTACTGGCTTTTAACTCTTTGTATAATGAAATGGCAATAGGTTACTCTGACAATGCCATACGCATATTTGATTTACACACTTACGCGCTCAAACAAACACTGCAATACCATAGCAACTCGGTATTTGCATTGAGCTATTGCCATAAAAACAAACATTTGCTCAGTGGCGGAAGAGATGTGTTTTTAAAGTTTTTTGATGCCAGTAACGACTATGCGTTAATAAAAGACATTCCCGCCCATAATTTGCATATAAACGATATACAATTCAATGCAAATGGGAGTTTATTTGCTACTGTAAGTATGGATAAAACGCTTAAAATTTGGGATGGCGACACTTTTGAATTGCTAAAAGTGGTAGATAAAATGAGGAACGATGCACATGTAACCTCTATAAATAAGCTACTATGGATAAGTAATACGGAACTACTAACAGGCAGCGATGATAAACAAATAATGCAATGGCAAATTAGCACTGAAGCCTAAAAACCTCAGTTCGATTATAAATTTTGTTCAGAAGGCTCATAAATGCTAGATTTTGAGTAAAAAGAATGAAGGAATAGCGGGCTATTTCGAGGTCTTTTTAGGATAAAATCTGGTATTTATGGGTAAAATCCATTGATCTACCCAATTAAATCTTTAAAATAATTCGTTGGTTTTATTCGCGATAGCTCGCTATCACTCACAAAACCGCCTTTTCTTTTAAATTTTAATTGGATTCTGAACTGAAATTTATAATCGAATTGAGGTTAAAACTGATAACGCTAAATTAAATACTTAAATTAGCCTCTTATCAAATCATTGTTGAAATTACGAAGTAATATATAGTAATTTGATACCACCAAAATGAAAAACTTTCAAATAGTATTTACACAAATAAAGGAAAGTGCCATTGCTGCCTTTTATACCATGTACCTCAATAAGGTGCGCACGCTCCTTTCTACTTTAGGTATTACCATTGGTATATTCTGTATTATAGCCGTTTTGGCGGTGGTAGAAAGTTTTGAAACAAGTCTTCACCAAAGTGTGGAAAGCTTAGGAAACGATGTGATTTTTGTAGAGAAATGGCCTTGGACATTTGGCCCTGGTTATAAATGGTGGAAATACATGAATAGGCCCAATGCTTCGCTTGATGAAATGAAAACCATTAGCCAAAAAGCAAGTTTGGCAGATGCAGAAATGCTAACCATAGATATTGGCACCAAAACCCTTAAAAATGGAAGCAATAGTGCCACAGGAATTGATGTACAAGGCGTAACCCACGATTATTACTTAGTGCGTAATTTCAATATAGTAAATGGCAGGTACTTTACGGAAAATGAGTCGGACAACGGAAACAATGTATGTTTAATTGGGTATAACCTGGCCGAGTCTTTGTTCCCAAACATCAATGCCATTGACAAAACAGTAAAAATATCGGGTATTAATTTTACCATTATTGGCATATTTGAAAAAGAAGGCGAGAGTTTAATAGGCAATAGCTTGGATAATGTAACTATTATACCTGTAAATGCTGCGGCTCGTTTTGTGCGCATAAACAGCGATATGGCCAATAGCAAAATACACGTAAAGGCAGGACAAGCGGGGTTAGCAGGCCTGGAGCAAGAAGTATATGGCATTATGCGCAACAAACGCAAACTAAAACCTGGGCAAGAGGAAAACTTTGCTTTGAATAAAACCACCCTTATTACCCAACAACTCGATCAAACTTTTGCCACCGTAAATATTGCAGGCTGGATTATAGGCATATTTGCCATGCTGGTAGGTGGCTTTGGTATTGCCAATATTATGTTTGTAAGCGTAAAAGAAAGAACCAACCAAATTGGTATTCAAAAAAGTTTGGGTGCTAAAAACTACTTTATTCTGATTGAGTTTTTAATTGAAGCCATTATTCTTTGTTTGCTTGGCTGCGCAATGGGCTTACTTTTGGTTTGGGGCATTATTGCCATTTTAGGCAGTGCTTTCGACTTTGTGTTTTATTTAAGTTTTAAAAATATAGTGATTGGCGTGTGTACCAGTATCCTCATAGGTGTTATCTCTGGTTTTTTACCCGCATTAAGTGCCTCGCGCCTCAATCCTGTAGATGCCATAAGGAGTAAGTAAGAAGTCTTTTTTTATCTAACAATTCTTGGATTGAACAATTTTCTATTAAAAATTGCACTAAACATGTAGATAGTCGCCTGTGAAAACATTTAAGCTAAGAAACCTAAAATAAAATGAGCCCCAATTACACAATCATATAAGAAAGAAGTGCTGTTTCAGTTGGATAAAAGCTATCTGCTCCAAAGGCTGCTTTTAGTTCTCTAATTATATTTTAGCACGAAACATAAAACAAAGCTCATACTTAATTGAAATTACTGCTAACTAAAACTTAACTGCAACACCAACCATTATATGGCGTTGTTGCAAGTAGCGTGCTGGGTTAGTTGGTGGAGGCCCTCCATTTCCTAAGCGCGGGTCAATAAAACGTGGGTCTGTCCATGTTTCTGGTACATTATCGCCATAATTATAGGCGGAGCCCGTAACCGGGTTTACGATTGACGCATTTTTATTGTCAAACAAATTGGTAATTTGTACATTCCACGACAAGCTTACTTTTTTTATCTTTATGTATTTTGTAAAGGTAAAATCTGCCCAAAACCAATAATCACCAATTTTGCTCCAACGTGCATCTGGGTTTGGATCAGACACGTAAATGGGTCTTCCTGTTTGCACATCGTTGCGTTGGAATATGGCGGGCGTATAACGAATTCCTGAACGGGTAACTGTTTCAAAATAGAAACTCATATTGTTCAGCCACTTTTGGTTAAAAAGTCCCTTTTTCCTAAAAATCTTAAATACATGGTTGGTTTTAAAATCAACTGGTACATCCCAAGGTAAAAAGTATTCTTTGGTATCTTCAATAGCACCACTGGCTAGTAATTGTTTCAATTTTTCATTGGCACTTGCACTTTGCCCAGTAGTAACCATATAAGTAATGGAAGCCTGCCCTTGGTACCATGCTCCTATGCGTTTTATATAGCCCAACTCTATACCTCTGCTGCGCGCAAAATCTGAATTAATGCGCATGGTACGTGTTACATCGCGGCCTGTAATGTCTTTTACAATAACAGATGCCGTGGTAACAAAGTCGTATTTATCTTTCCAGAAAGCCGAAACAGTTAAAGCATCATTGGTAGTTATTTGCGAGCGCAAACCTATTTCGTAACTAATATCTACCTCTGGATTTAAATTGGGATTACCTACTGAAGCAGCAGTTCCTCTATCTTGATACAAAGGGTTTAGACTAGGATAAATAAAGGAAGGATGCGGTAGTATGGTACTGTGTCCGTAATTGAAGTATAGCATTTGATTCTCTGCAATTGGAAATGACGCTGATATTTTAGGCAAAAACCTAAACTTATAACGCATATCACCAATTTTGGTAGTCAAAGCTAAAAAATCGCTGCGTATTTCGTCCCTAATGGGCGAGCGGGCATCCCCTACTGCATCATCAATATATTTACCAGGTGCCCAATATTCAAAACGACCACCTATACTTGCTACCAAGCCCTTATATTTTATCTGATCGGTAATATAAAAACCTCCTCTTTGTGGGTTTACCTTCCAAATATCGCCTTGCTGCCCCAATCTAAATGACTGAGATTGGGTGCCATCAGATAAGGTAATAGGTGCTCCAACCCAAGGTCTTACCACATCAATCCAAAGCATTTCTTGGAATTTCATTTCAAAACCAAAAGTGAATTTATTCAATGAATTGCGTGAGTATATATTGCCTTGCGCTTTGGCTACATACTCTTCCAAATAATGGTGGTGCCATAGACTAGCTATACCATTGTTATTGTTGAAACCACTGGGTAACTGCACAAAAACAACATTGCCAGAACCTGTTGGGCCAAATATTTCTGTAGGATATAAATTAATGGAATTGGCATCAAATTCTTGATCTACATTTTTAGGTCTCCAATCTCTTCCGTTAGCGTCTGCGCGCAATTGCACAAAAAAACGGGAAACAGTTGCATCAAAACTAAAACGCTTATTTACAGATTGCCTGTAATTAATCACTTGCATATACGCATCGTGTGTAAAGGTATTGGCATTGTCCATTTGCTGGCTAAAATTGTATTGGTAGCCTGGCTGAAAAGGCACATCATTACCAAAAATACGCAGCATATTAATGTCTTGATTTACTGTTAAAGAACGCAAAAGACTAAAAGTAAATTTTTTGCTATTGCTCAAATCATAGTTTACTTTTACAAAAGCACTCCATTTGTTGTCTTGGTAAGGTGTTAAATTGGTATTGGAATATAAAGAAGATTTGACCTGTTGAGCTGGATTTAAATAAAATTCATCGGTAAAAGCGGCTCTTAAAGCCACTGAGAACTTTACTTTATTTTTAAGCATTTTTTTCATTAAAGGGCCGCTTAGGTTCAATTCTCCTACTTGCGTATTCCAATTAGCCCTAGAATTATTGTTAAAACCAAAATGATCTCTTTTGTAACTGGCATTTACTTCATATTTATCGCCCCCTCTTTTGGTTTTTGTGCTAATAACACCCGCAGTAGCATCGCCTATTTCAGCCCCAATACCACCTGTAGTAATCTCTATTTCACTTATAGCATTTGACCCAATATCTAGTCCAAAACCTGTACCAGCAAGCGGATCGGTTACAGAAACACCATCAATATAAGTACCCGTTTCGTAAGTTCTACCACCACGTATATTCACTCCCGCAGGTGATTGTACCACACCGGGTTGTGTATTTACCAATTGTTGTAATTGCCTAGCAGGACCTAAATCTATATTATCCTGACTAATGGTATTAACCGTTTGTGGTTTATCAACATCAATCAAAGGCTTTTTTCCTACAATTACCACTTCATCCATATTGGTGCTGGCAGTGGTCATTTCTATAGTACCAATATTGGTAGCTTGCCCAAGTATTACTTTTACCTCCGTTTTTAGGATGGTTTTAAAACCTAAGTACTTAATTTCTATATTGTACTCGCCAGCTTTTACGTTTTTTATGGTAAATACACCTTCACTGTTTGTCTGTGCCACTAAAGAAGTACCTTTTAATACTACCGTTACGCCAATAAGTGTTTCGTTGCGCTTTCCATCCAGTACTTTACCAGTAATACTTCCCGTATTTTGCGCAAATGCACTTATTATCAATAAATTAAAAAATAAAACAAAGTATATATATCTCATGTATCAAATATGCCAATAAAGGAGTGCAAAATAGTTGTTTATAGTTATTTTGCATAATTAAGTTTATGTTGCGTTAGCCCATTATTTATGAATGTGTATAGCTTGTGTACTTCATTTCAGTATTGCACACTTACTGCTAGGTAGTGTAAATAAATTAATGGCATGGTTTTAGTTATTTTTCAGTATGCTTGCATTACAAAATTAATGTACACACCTCTATGAAACGTTTAATTTTATTGTTTTTATTGCTTCCTTTTATAAGCAAAGCCGATGTTTTTGACGATGTAGTAACTTCCATTAAGACTAATAATAGTGAAAT
>JANMIV010000014.1:0-4771 GCA_031375995.1 Bacteroidota bacterium | reverse complement strand
AAGTATTGGTATTGGCGCAAACATTATCACTGTAATTGATGCTATATATTCCCTCATTTTTTATTTGTATTTCATTTGCCGTTTCTCCTGTATTCCATTTAATGTTATAATTATTGGGGTTGTTTATGCTTATGGTTAAAGGGGTGTTTTTGCAAAAAAAAGTGTCTCTTATTGGTGGCAATATAGGAGGAGTAATTTTGTTTACAGTAAAAGTATCAATACGAGTGCAACCTAAGTAGCTACTCTTAAGCCAATATTTATTGGGCGCATTGATGGTGGTTTCACTGCCAATATCTCCTGTACTCCAAACCAAGTCAATAAAAGGAATTGTTTTTCTTAACTTTAAACTTTGCCCAACGCAAATAGAGGTATCGCCTATAATTGCATCAAAAATGTATGGAATTTCTTTGATGTAAAAAGAGTCATTTACTGTGCCTCCAGATGACAGTGTTTTTTCAATTACGCCATCAATAGGTGCTTTAAAATACCTTTCTCTATTTACTATATCGTTATCAAACCATTTAAAAGAAGGGTATTTGTTTTCTATACTTATTTTAACACTATCCTGTTTATTACATAAATAATTTGTCTTTGCTTCACTCCATATAGTTAAACTTACATCATCAATATATACATATGAATGACAAAAAGTGCCCGATACTTCTTGTTGCAGGTAAATATCGTAAACAGGTCCACTATTGTTATCAGAAAGAAAATTGCCTATTATTAACCATTCTTCATTCCCCGCAGCAGTAAATATTCCACTAACTTCGTACCAGTTTGCACTGTCTTTAATAGGGTTGGTATTGTTTACTTGTGCTTTTAGGTCTAGTTGAGTTTTAGTACCGAAATTGGTATATCTGGTATCTGAAACAAATGCGCTTATATTAGGAACTGAAAATCTTTGTGCAGCGGATACATAAAATTTAATAATGTATTTTTGACCAGCAATTAAGGTTTGCTTTAATTTAACTTGAAGGTATTCTCTGAAATTATCATCCCCACTTTTAAAATAGTAAACAAAAATACCTGTATAGGCATTTCCTGATTTAGGAACTTGGTATCCTCCTTCATTAAAGGGTGTTCCTACGCTATTCGTTCTGGTATTGCAGGCATTAAAGTATTCAGGAGTGCCACCGCTTGGCCTCATCCAATCTTTTACATATTTAAAGGTGGTTTCCGACTCTTCTATTGCGGAATTAGATACGGGGCAATTATTGTATTCTTCAAAACTACCATTGGGCACAAGATTGGTTTGTCCATGTGCAGAAGCATACAGAAAAAAGCATAATACTATGTGCATAAGCAGTTTACGCATTCATTTATTCTCTGTTTACACCAGCTAAAGTAAAAGCTGGCAAGCAAATACTCCAATAGTCAGCACTTTCAGTAAAAGGGTTGCAATACTTTATTCTAGCCCCAGCTTTTATAAAAATGCTTTGTCCTGCTTCTATTACCACCGTTTCTCCATCAATTTCAATTTGTTTTTTGCCTTTAATCATTATGGTTATCTCGTCAAATTGAGGTGTTTGGTATGGCTCACTCCAGCCTGCTGGCGCTACCATATGGGCAATACTAAATTCGTTTTGCTGTGTAGTTGCCATTCCAAAATGTTCTTCTATTAATTTTCCGTCATTTGTAGGAACTACAAAGGGCTTATTTTGAATAAAGTATTTCATGAACTAGCTATTATTTAGTTGCAAAATATCATTTTATGTCAATAAAATGTATTCTTGCAAACCATTTTAACAATTTCATTGCATTATGACAATTACCATACTTATTATTGTATTCACTGTTTTAATTAGTGTACTATGCTTTAATAATAGCAATAACTTAGATAAGCTTATTTTTTATCCGTATGTAATAAAACGTAACAAAGACCAATGGTTTAGATTTATTACTGGTGGTTTTATACATGGGGATTTTATTCATTTATTCTTCAACATGTTTGTGCTTTACAGTTTTGGAGATGCTTTGGAAAATGGTTTTTTCCGAACAGTATTTGGAGAGTATTATAGACTAAGTTATGTAGTTTTTTATGTGAGTGCTATAGCTATGGCCGATGTTTATACCTATTTAAAACACAAAGACAATAGTGGTTATAGGTCTTTAGGAGCTTCAGGTGCTGTTTCTGCTGTTACATTTGCTTGTATTTTATTTGCACCTAATATGCGGTTATTGGTGATGGGAATACCTATGCCAGGTTATGTATATGGCTTATTGTATTTGATTTATTCCACTTATGCTTCCAAAAAGAATATAGGTAATATTGCCCACGATGCCCATTTATGGGGAGCTATTTATGGTTTGGTATTTCCTTTGTTGTTTCAACCTAACTTGCTCACCAGGTTTATTAGTCAAATTTTCTAAAAAATATACCCTATTCTTATATCCAGTGGAGAAGGGTAAAAGCTGGTTTTTTTATCCCAAAGTAAGTCATATAAAGCCATAATATATACGCCAGATACACCACCACTTGGCGAATAACCCCCACCTAGGAAAAGGGAGTTATTCCATTTTCTTTCTGTAATAAATTGTTGGTTTATTTGGTCAAAATTGGTTACTTGGTCAAAACTCAGACCTAAATACTCCGTGTTTGCAAAAATAGTTTCCAATAAGTAGTATCTGGCAAAAATGCTTGATCCAATTACATTATTGGTAAGCGTAATTGTTTTAGATGTACCCCTAAAACCGACATTTTGAGAACTGTAAATGTACAATGGAGAAAGACCTGCACAAAATTTCTCGGTAATTTTATAACCAACAACAGGTTGAATCAATATGAATGCACCGCCATTTCCAGCTCCACCTCCAGCATTTCCTCCAAAAAATAATCTGTCTTTCCAGTTATCATTTCTGCCATAAGTTTCCTCGGCTTTTTTTTGCTCTTCCGTTTTTTGGGTATCTAGTTTTTGTACTTTTCGTTGCGCAATGGCATTATTATTAAACAAAAATAACAAAGTAATGATGACTAATATTTTGTTCATAAGGGATTGTTGATTGTTTTGCTTCAAAAATATTACTTTTAAATTGGTTTATTCAATGCTTAATGATTTAATTTGACACCATACAAACCAATAAAGTTGCAAAATGACTAAAATTCATAATTTTTCGGCTGGACCAGCCATATTGCCTCAATCAGCAATTGATGCAAGTATTGAAGCATTACAAAATTTTTCAGGAACGGGCTTGTCATTATTAGAAGTAAGCCATCGCAGCAAAGAATTTGAAGCAGTAGTTGCTGAAGCTTGTCAATTAGTAAGAGATATATTGAAGCTTAGTAACGAATACGAAGTTATTTTTTTACAAGGTGGAGCATCTACTCAGTTTGATATGATACCGATGAACTTTTTGGGCGATACCGAAACGGCAGCTTACGTAAATACAGGTGTTTGGGCTAGCAGAGCCATTAAAGAAGCCAAAATGTTTGGACAGGTAAATGTTTTAGCGAGTAGTGAGGATAAAAATTTCAATTATATTCCTAAAGGTTACACAGTACCAACTGATGTGAAATATTTTCATTGTACCAGTAATAATACCATATACGGTACTGAAATGTTTGATTTCCCTGAAACCACCGTTCCTTTAGTATGTGATATGAGTTCAGATATTTTTAGTCGCCCAATTGATGCCTCTAAATTTGATTTGATATATGCTGGGGCTCAAAAAAATATGGGTCCAGCAGGTACTACTTTGGTTATTATCAAAAAATCAATGATGGCTACTCGTGCTACCAACAGAAAGTTTCCTACCATGTTGGATTATGCGCCTCATATAGAAAACGGAAGTATGTATAATACCCCTAGTGTATTTGCTATTTTTGTTTGTATGCACACCTTACGTTGGATTAAATCTATGGGTTTAGAAGCGATGGAAACAAGGAATAAAGCCAAAGCAGAGTTGTTATATACAGAAATTGATAGAAATACTTTATTTGAAGGCACTGTTGCTAAAGAAGACAGAAGTAGAATGAATGTAAATTTTGTACTGAAAAATAAGGATTATGAATCTGAGTTTTTAAAACTTTGTGAAACGCGCAATTTAAGCGGCCTTAAAGGACATAGATCGGTTGGAGGTTTGCGGGCAAGCTTATACAACGCGCTAGGTATTGAAAGTGTTCAAGTATTGGTAGATACTATGAAAGAATTTGAAGCAAGTAAGTTGTAATTTATAATAATTGGCTTTAAGTTTTAAATGGGAATCCATTTCATAATTGTTTACGTATTCAAATTTAAATAGATAAAAAATGACAAAGATATTAGCGAATGATGGCATAGATGCCAATGGAAAGAAAATACTTGAAGAGGCAGGATTTACAGTAATAACGGAGAAGATACCACAAGAAAATTTAATAACAGAATTGAATAATTTTGATGGTATTTTAGTACGAAGTGCCACTAAAGTGCGTAAAGATTTGATTGATGCTTGCCCCAATTTGAAGTTAATTGGAAGAGGAGGAGTAGGCATGGATAACATTGATGTTGAATATGCAAAACACAAAGGTATTAAAGTAGTAAATACGCCAGCTTCATCATCGGTGAGTGTGGCAGAGTTGGTATTTGCGCATATTTTTTCTGGAGCTCGTCTTATTCAAATAACAAATAGAGTAATGCCAATTGATGGAAATGCTAAATTCAATGATTTGAAGAAGGTAGCTTCCAACGGTATAGAATTACAAGGTAAAACCATGGGTATTTTTGGTTTTGGCAGGATAGGGCAGGAGGTTGCTAAAATGGCTATAGGCTTAGGTATGCAAGTATTGGCTTTT
>JANMIV010000006.1:0-7788 GCA_031375995.1 Bacteroidota bacterium | reverse complement strand
TCGCTGTTCGGCGGTTCCACGGACCGTTTCAAAGGGGCGATTACCATCTTGCAGCCGCTTTACTCCACGCTGATCAGCCCGATCGTCTTTTTCGTCCTGTTTCAGTGGTATTTTATTTTCAAGGGTTTCAGTGATTGCTAGCAAGCCCAGCAACCCCATCTTTGTATCGAACATTTAAACAAACAAAGCCATGAAAACAGTAATCACAACCCTAGTATTAGTTATTGCTTTAGTTTATTCAACAACTACAAAAGCGCAATCAGTAAAAACCAATCATATCAATGCATCCGTTGAAAACGAAGAAGGCGAAACCATGCTTAAATGGAGTACCAGCCGCGAAGTAAATACTAGCTACTTTATAATAGAAAAATCAACGGATGGTATAAACTATACCCCAATAGCCACCGTGAAAGCAAGCGGGAATAGTGTGTTTCCGCATTCGTATGAGTTTGCCGATGCTAATAAAACAATTGTGCCCAGTACTTTTCGCATTGTATTGGTAACAATGGATGGCGGGCAAATAGCATCATTACCATTTAGCAATACACAACCCAATATAGAAAATATTGCAGCAAAATAAAACACCTACAGCACAATACTTTTTCCTATTACCAAATAAAAGCATATCCCTGTTTTCAGGGATATACTTTTTTCACGGAATACAGTGGCTTAGTTTCAATATAAAAGTTATATTCTTGTACCGTTCATTTAAATGTGGACATACCGCTTATGAAAAAAACAATAGGTTTCTTATTCTTAATTCTTTGTTTGAATACGAAGGCACAAACTATTTGTAGTGCATTAAAATCAAATACCAACAATAAGGAATCGAGTGCATCAGTAGCTGAGGTGGCAGAGATGAATAAGTATGATGTTTACTATTATAAATTAGACTTAGCAGTAAGCAACAATTCAGTAAATTTATCTGGAAATGCCACCATAAAAGCAAAAGCAGTGAAAGACCTTTCTACTGTTCTTTTTCAGTTTCATTCCACTATGACCATTGATTCATTGTTTTTGAATGGAATTAAAACTTCTACTTTTACCAGAACAACCGAAATGGTAACCTTAACCTTGCTCAATCAAATGCTTGCTAATTCCGTATTCGATATTAAGGTTTATTACCGTGGTACTCCCAATAGGCAAGGAACAAATGCTTTGGGCAGTTTTTCTGTTACCAATGTTATAGGTAAAAAGCTTACTTTCACTTTGAGCGAACCCAATGCTGCTTACGAATGGTTTCCTTGCAAGCAGGTTTTAGCAGATAAGGCAGATTCTGTGGAGGTGTGGATTACTACAGATTCTATAAATAAAGCTGGATCAAACGGAATTTTAAAAAACACAGTCCTTTTAGGAAATGGCAAGTTACGCTATGAGTGGAAAACCAAATATCCTACTGCTTATTACCTTATTTCTTTTTCGGTTTGTCCATATAAAGAATACAATTTGTATGCACATCCTGCAGGTTCTGATTCAATTCTGATTCAAAACTATTTATATAAAAATGTTGATGCTGAAAGCATGGATGCCATTAATTTAACACCCGCTATGTTGGAAGTGTTCTCTCGTAAACTAGGCTTGTATCCATTTGCTTCAGAAAAATATGGACATTGCCAAGTAGATGTGAGTGGGGGAATGGAGCACCAAACCATGTCAACTATGGGTGTGTTTAATGCACAAATAGTTGCGCATGAACTAGGCCATCAGTGGTTTGGCGATTTGGTAACGGCAAGCAGTTGGAGCGATATTTGGTTGCACGAGGGCTTTGCCACTTATTGCGAATATTTAGCGTACGAAGAGTTGGCTCCTGCTCAAAAAGCAAATTGGGTTGATAATGCGTTTTATTATGCCACCAATGCAAAAACAACTGTTTTTTCTGAAGATACCATTACCGCTTCGCGTATTTTCGATCCTTTTTCTACCTATATGAAGGGTGGTTTAATTTTGCGTATGTTAAGATATGAATTTAACAATGATTCTTTGTTCTTTTTAGGCATACGCAATTACTTAAATATACATCGTTATAGCAGTGTATTAACCCAAGATTTTAACCAAGTAATGTCAAATATACTGGGTAAGAACTTGGATTATTTTTTTGACCAGTGGTATTTAAAAGGAGGTTACCCTGTATTTAATGGCAGATGGAATCAGGAAAGCAATAGGGTTTGGCTCAAATTATCGCAAAAACCTAGTGTAGGAAGTACCATTTTTAAAACTACCATCGATTTAACAGTTGGATTTTTAAATGGTGGTGATACAACTATTCGTATTTGGGTAGATAGTGCAATCAATAATTACGAATTTAAGTTTGCTGGCAAGCAAGTAACTTATGTAAGATTAGATAGGAGCCGTTATATTTTAAATGAATTGTCGTTTCTAACTAGGGATAAAGCACTTTTAACTTTTGACGGTCTGTCTATAGATTTGGGAAATGTTACCGTATTTCCCAATCCAGCAAGCCAATTTATTCAAATAGTCAATGGTGCAGGGTGCCATGCTGAAATTACAGACATAAGTGGAAAGTTAATTACTCAAATTCCTTTGTCAAATGCTACTCAAATAAATATAGCTAATTATACCGATGGTTTATATTTTATTAAAGTAATTAGTGGCAGTAATGCGGCTACATTCAAATTTATTAAGCAATAATTTATTATTTAAAAATAACAAGCAATGAAAAACATATCGAGCATAACAAGTGTTGTTTTATTACTCATCAGTATGCAAATATGCGCTCAGTCAGATGGAAGATTAGATTCTACATTTGGCAATAAAGGAACAGTAATAACAAACATTGTATCGGCTCCAAATGTACAAGATGTTTTTGCCCTTAAAATGGTAAAACAGAGTAATGGCAAAATAGTAGTTGTTTTTGTTAAAGCCTATATGGTTGATGGCGAAGAACAATATAAGAATGCAATGAGCAGGTATTCTGCCGATGGGCAATTGGATGTAAGTTTTGGTGCCAATGGTGTTCAAGAATTAGCATTTAATCCAATAGATTTAATATTGGTAGCTGATGATCAGTTATTGCTAGTAGGACGGGAAGAGGGGGAAATATTAATGAAAAAATACCAGTCTAATGGATTGCCTGATGCAAAGTTTGGGGTAGGTAGTACCATTTATACTGGTGTATTTTTAGATATAAGAAATATAACTATGCAAACCGATGGTAAATATATATTGTGTGGTACAAGCAGTTCAAAAATAGTGCTTGTAAGACTTCAAGCAGATGGAATATTGGACGATAGCTTTGGGGACGAAGGAAAAATTTCTTTTTCTTTCAATGATAATGCTCCTCAATTTGAATATGCACAAAAAGTATTTGTACTAGCAAATGGGGGAATAATAGTTGGAGGTAGCACTTATAAAACAAGTTATCAAATGGCAATGGCAAAACTAAACCCCAATGGAAAGTTGGATACATCTTTTAGCAATGACGGTAAAATGATATTTTTGAATTCAGGTTTATTTTTAAGTGATTTAACGTTGTTACCTGATGGTAAAATAGTATTAGGAGCTAATAATTCTGCTAGCAATGGAATTGCTTTGGCTCGCTTCCAATCAAATGGTAGTATTGATTTAACTTTTGGTACCAATGGTTTTAGGGCATTGAATTTTGCAGTAAGCAATACAAATAGCTTAGCAAAAGTGATAGTGCAGCCTGATGGTAAAATTATATGTGTTGGAAATGTAAATGGTAACTTTGCCATTTTACGCACAGATGCACTAGGTACATTGGATAAATCATTTAATGCAACAGGTAAAAATACTGTTTCTTTTGGTGCAGATTTTAGCAGTAACGCAAGTTATGCTTATGTATTGCCTAATGGCCATGTTTCCATAGTAGGCATTGCTCAAGGCAATAAAAGTACCAATGATACTTTATTTGCTTTTGCAATGAGTCGTTTTATTACAGGTATGCCAGTTGGTATTTCTGAGCAAGCTGCTCTTGCGCCTGGATTTGTTGTTTATCCCAATCCTAGCCAAGGTAAATTTGCGGTGCAATATGAGTCAGATAAAGCAACCCATTTTGTAATAACAATAAGCAATACTTTAGGCCAGGAAATAAGCCAACAAAATTGGCAACTAAGCAGAGGCAACAATGCTTTGCCAATTGAATTAGAAGTAAGTAATAAAGGATTTTATTTTGTTACCATAAGCGGAGACAACGGAACATTGGTGAAACGAATATTGCTAGACTAAAGTGTGGTATTAACAGTAAATTCTTTATATTTTCTAAGATAATTTGTGTAATCTGTGGCTTATTAATAACAATATGTAGCCAATGATTACGCAGCTTATTTTACTTGATATTGACAAGAAAATGATTGAATGCTTTAGCCAAATGGGTAATTTCACTAAAAATGCTAAATCCTACTTTTAGGTTTCCATGATCTAACAAATTTGATACTTCTAAAAGGACTTTTTGATTATTAACTGTATTCAAAGAATGGAGCAATATAGACTCTGAGGCAGGAATAACATTATCATTTTTCCCATGAATTAAGGTAAGCGGACAAGTGATTTTATGAGCGTGTTTCGACAAATCAAGTCGTTCCTTCCAAATGGCAAAATCGGGAATTTTAGTCCATGCTTGCATAATTAAATCTCTTCTGAATTCGGTATTATATCTTAGTTTATTATACAAATCAACAGTAGCTAAATCTGTTTGGGCAAGTAAGCTTGGCAGTAATGGAATTGCTCTTTTTAAACCATTGTCTGCTAGGGCGGTTATAACCAACTCTTCTAATGGAGGATTATTACCCACTTCATACTTCAGAAAATTTTTCATGAGAATATGCATACCATAATCATCTGTATTTTTTTCATTGGTCAATGCAAATTGAATGGTTGTTTCAAAATCACAAAAACTACCTATCAAGCACAAGGAAGATACACTGTTTACAGGCATTTCAGCAATAGCCAAAGCAGCAATGCCAGCAGTGAAAGAAGGGGCAAAAACAGCAGGACAAAATTGGTTTGGATTCAATAACTGGTCAGCCTCAATTCGATTAATGACCTCTTTAACTTCGTCAATACCCGAAGGATGAATCAATAAGGCATCTATGGTATTAATTTTCGGAGTTATTACACGGTAGCCCAATTTTACAAATGTATTATTTACGGCTGCAATTCGTTTATCTTGATATCCGTTCACAGAAAAGCCCGTAAGGGAAATAATGAGTCCTTTTTCTTTCCCAGAAGGAGTATGTAAAAGTAATGGTGTTTTACCATTGGAAAGGGTCAATTCATGTTCCCCCCCTTTACTATCATTTTTCAGCAAAGAAGTATTTACAATAAACCTAAGACCTGCTAGAAACGACATCATAGTTGATTTGCTAACAAAATGGAAATAATAAGAGGCTAAATTGCTTACCAATACAATATGAATTCATTTGCTTTTGTTTGTTAGCTTGAAATACAATGATATGGATTTATTTCTATTCCCAAAGTTTTACCTCGAAGTTAACAATCAAATAATCTATGGTAGATTAGTATAGTGTATTCCCTTTTCATGGTTCCATGTGCACCCATCCCTGTTTTCAGGGATATGCTTTTTTCACGGAATACAGTGATTTGTGTTCAATTACTGCATAGCATATTTGTATTGTTTATTAAAAACAAGCAGATACCATAAAACCGCCTGTTGAATTGGCCAATAAAAAGGAAGGTTTTATAATTGGAGCCTTTAGTTTTAAATAAACATAGATATTAGCTTATTTTTCATAAGTTTGATAACCAAACAAATGAACACTTTTATTTTTAACCTTTAAAAACCAAATAAAAATTATGTCAGATCAATTAAGAGGGGTTTGTATTGAACCAAGTGGTAAATCAAAGCAGTTAGGCAGTACAAGTGAGGTCTTTTACTATCTCTGTTTTGTAGATGTGCCTCAAGGTGTAACAATTGACGATTTTGAGCTATTAGGTGCTGTTAATTACAACCAAGGAGAAAGTGGAGATACCACGCTTCAATTTGGTTATTCTAAGAATGCATCACATCCATTATTAAACGGACCTTTTGTAAATACGATTGCTTTACCAATTTACACTTATCCCGTTCAAGGCAACCAGAATGCATGCAAAATACTCACTAAAGTAAAAATTTACGATAAAAATTTGCGTGGAAGTGTGCTATTGGAAGGTGACCCTAATAAAAGAAAACCCCCTGTAGTAGAAATGATGATACCAAATACTGGAGCAGGTTCTGGTATCCCTACTACTTGTGTTCTGCAAAGTAACCTAGTAATTGCGGATGGAAATGGTGTAGAGGAAAAACCATTATATTTTATCCTTGCAATGGTAAATACTGGAAGCGCTGGTGGACATAGCAATCAACTCACTTTGACTGCAAGTGGAACCACTTTAAATGGCACTTTAACACCAAAGGATTCTGCTTCAAGTGTGGCTGCCATTGGCGTTTATCCAACAACATTGTATCAATTTTATAACTTAACAATTGGGAATAATACTTGTGCTATTTCTTACCCAGAGTCACCTCTTTAGTTAATTTTGTTGCTACTTTTTTAATTATATAACATGTTAAAAGGTGTTCTATTATTTGTATTATTCTATATAGGTACTGTTCCATTACGGGCAGTTAACAAAATAGATACTACCTATATAAAATACTTATTAGAAACGGCTACCTCCTTACAAACAACCCATGGCGATTCGTGCTACCAACTGGCTATGGAAGCATACCAGTTGGCCAAACAACTGAATTACCAAAGCGGTATGCGCGGAGCCTATATTCGTATAGGCTCCGTTTTAATGACAAAAGGATACAATGACTCTGCTTTGGTCTATATTAACAATGCTATTTCAATAAGTAAAGCCATGGGCAACAAGCGAAAAATGGCCAATGCCTACTTGCTTAAAAGTATTATTTATGGGGCCAAAGCTTTGCAAGACTCTGCTTTTAACGCTATATACCAAGCATTGCACTACAGTCAGTTAGCCAATGATTCTGAAACCACCGCACAAATTTACATTGCACTAGGTAACTTATATGCAGATTTTAAAGATTATGCCAAAGCTCACTTAAATTATGCCATTGCTTTAAAGATGACACAAGACATAGGCAATGAAATTATACAAGCTGATGCATTGATTGGTATTGGTACGGTCTTTTATCGCACAAAAAATTATAAAGAAGCACTCAGTTATTATTTAAGAGCTGAAAGTCTTTTTAAACAAAGCAATGATGATGTTGGCTATGCACAAAATTTAAACAATATTGCTTTGTGTTATGGCGATTTAAAACAAGTAAACAAAGCCTTATATTATTATAGCCTTGCGCTGAGGCATTATAAAAAAATAGGTATGCAGGGGGAAGAAGCCAATTTATATTATAATATGGCTTCCTTGTATTTTGATTTGAAGAACCCACAAAAGGCTATCTATTTTTTGAACATGGCACTGCCCATCGCAAAAAAAACAAAGGAATTGGAAAAAGTATCCCATTGCTATCAAAAATTAGCAGAGGCTTATTCCATGCTAGGTAATTATAAAGAGGCTTATGCCTATCAGCTTCAATATACTGCCCTATCAGACTCTTTAATAAGCGAAGAGAAGATTACCAGTATAGCCGATATGCAAACCAAGTATGCTACAGCACAAAAAGAACAGCAAATTATACTGTTACATGAACAAGGAAAAACACGACAAGCGCAGCGCAATTTTTTTATTGCTGGCACTATTGTTTTTGTTTTGGGATTTTGCATACTTGGCTTTTATTATATACAGCGACAAAAGTTGGCTAAAAAGAATGAGCAATTGGCC
>JANMIV010000005.1:0-14754 GCA_031375995.1 Bacteroidota bacterium | reverse complement strand
TAAAAGAATTATAGAGGGCTATCATAAAGGCAAAATATTTGTGCGTACCAGTGAGATGGGAAAAGGCACAACATTTAGAATAATGCTACACTCCGCTCAATTGACTTAATAAAAACATTATATACTAATCAGCCGCATTATTGCTTGGTTTTCGTTTACTAAAATCACCAAGGCTAGCATCGTATTGTTTTTTAGGTTTTCCAACACAAAAGTTTCCTTGCTTACAATTCTTTCCAATATTATTTCTACCAAGCAAGTACTATTGGGTTGAAGTATTTTATTGAATACCTCTTCAGAAGTTTTTATTTCGCAAGGAGCTTATTTTACAAAACCAACATCTGGTCTTGGACGTATTTGAATACCCAATAAGTTGTTCCCATTTTAGGCTAGATTTATACTTTCTCCTTCTTTATTTATTACTGCAACAAAACCTTCTGTCAACAAATTTGGATTACTTTCAGCACCCGCAGTTAATATTAAGTCAAAGTAAGTAATAGCAATCACCTTTGTACCCGTTAACCTAAAAAGTTAGATAGTTTTTTGATAATGTTGGCTATAGTACTTATTTAAAATAATTTATGGAATATTGCCTTTAAAAAATATCATTATGAAACAAACACTACTCACTATTACACTTATTTTAACCAGTACCATACTTTTTGCTTGGGGGCCAAATGGACATAGAACAGTTGCCCAAGTATGCCTAGACCATTGCAGTCCTAAAGCAAAGCAAGAAATAGAAAAAATACTCGGCCCTAATTACTTAACTCAAGTAGCTACTTGGCCTGATTTTATTCGTTCAGAACCACAGTGGAATTTCACTAAGAACTGGCATTTTATTAGTGTTGATTCAGGGAGAACCGTTCAACAGGTACTTGACTCAACTAAAAAAAATGCAAGCATAGATAATGTAATTGAAGCCATAGAATTGATGAAAAGCATTTTACTAGATGACAAAACAGCCACCCAACAACTACAAGACTTAGTCAATAAAAATAAGGCAATTCTGCTTTCAGGCTCTATTAAAGCCACTGCACTTGCCTTTTTGATACATTTTATAGGCGATATACACCAACCAATGCATGTAGGTAAAACAAGCGATTTAGGTGGTAATAAAATTTCAGTAGTATTTTTCTCTAAAGAAACCAATTTACATTCAGTTTGGGATGGAGGGATAATAGAACAAGAGCAATTGAGTTTTACTGAATTTGCCTCCTTTGTAAACAAAAGCCAAATGCTTAATAAAACAATTTGGGAAAAGGATGCCATTGAAGCTTGGGCAACTGAATCTGTTAAGGTTAGAAATACTATTTACCAAGCACTTTATGAAAACAAGGATTTTGACAAAAGGAGTAATCTTCCCTCTTTTTCTTACCAATATCAGCATGATTTTATACCTTATGTGCAAGAAAGACTAGGTGCAGCAGGCTTTAGAGCAGCCCATGTATTAAATGAAATTTTTAAATAACAAAAACAAACAGACCTTTAACGTTTTCTTTTTCAACAGCCAATGCTATTTAAACTATCATTAGCTGTTGAATTTAGAGGATGCTATCCTTACTAAAAGGTAACACCCACTTTGCGTAATTGGCGTTTTATAAAGTTTTTGGCTCCTTCTTTTATAGGTGTTAACGCTTTTTTCACTGCACTGTCTGTAGGTCTAGCCTTAAAAACAGTATCGTGGTATTTGGCAGCATCTTCTCTTAAAGCAGTGTAATAATATGCGTAAAACGATTTGCGCGTTACATTTTCTGGTACTTTAATTTTATCGTAACCGTGGTAACTAATTTCGTTTGTTTCAAATATTAAACAACGATTCATAGCAGGAAACACCTTTTTGTCCAAATTGGTCATATCTGCATTCCACAATTCAGTATGTCCGCCATATTCCTCTTTCCAATCCTTATTGAAAAAAATCAATAAATTAATTCTGCGGTGAATACCTCTATCAGCATGAATATTGAAATCTATATGGATATCTAAAAAACTGCCATCACCCCCTTGGTGCAAACCTCCTCCAAGGGCATCTGGAACGGAAAACAATTCGTCCATACCAGTAATTTTACCCATTATTTCACACCACTCTTTGCTATGTAGTTCTTCACGCATTTGGGTAAACACTTCCGGAAAATCTTCAAAATTAGACCCCTCTGCCTTGAACTCATTTACACCCTTGTACTTTTTGTTAAATACATCTTCCTTAGGGAAATGGTTAAACATGAAGTCTGCTGTGTCGGCATCTAAAAAATTATCTATAACTAAGTGACGGTATGGTTTTGCACTATTGAAGTCTTCGCTCATTTTAGCGATGTTTTCAGGAGTGAATAATTGACTATTAACTAATTTCATGTAATATTATTTCGGGCAAATGTATGGGTTGTTTAGAATTTTTCTAAATAGTTTTTTGTCAACTTATCATTATTTATTCTAATCTTAATTTTGCCATTTAGTTTTAATCATCCACTCAATAGTAAGTTGCTGATAATAAGTATATTACAACTGCTTTGTCTTTTGGTGGCCAAATGAACTCAATCTGCCTTTTGTTGTATCACGTTATTTTACAAAAAATTACAATTACCCTTTTAAGTATTTGGATTCTTTTTGATAATAATCAACTTAACTCCAATTGTTTTTGGGTATTTTTACCAAATCATACTGAACGAATAATGCAAGATAAAATAACAATAATCGGAGGTGGTCTTTCAGGCTCTTTATTGGCAATATACATGGCTAAAAGGGGCTTTGAAGTAAGTCTTTTTGAGCGCAGACCAGATATGCGTAAAAATAAAATTTATGCGGGTAAATCTATCAATTTGGCTTTATCAACAAGGGGTTTAAATGCTCTTTCTAAAATTGGTTTAGACAAAGAAATTTTAAATGATGGTATTCCTATGTTTGGACGCATGATGCACAACGCAAAGGGCGAACTCACCTATCAACCTTATGGCAAAGACGGACAAGCCATTAATTCTGTATCGAGAGGCCGACTGAATACCAAATTAATTGAACTGGCCGATGATTACTCAAACATAAATATATACTTTAATACCAAGTGTATTGACCTTGATTTAACCAAAGGATTGAGTGTATTTGAAATGGAAGATGGCTCCTTAAAAGAAGTTTGGAGTGATCGAATTATAGGCACTGACGGTGCTTTTGCAGCTACTAGAGGCAAAATGCAAATTTCCGACAGATTTAACTACTCGCAACAATATCTGCATGTAGGATATAAAGAATTGGCTATACCTGCAGGAAAAAACAATACTTTCCTAATGGAAAAAGAAGCATTGCATATTTGGCCAAGAGGTGCTTTTATGATGATAGCACTGCCTAACCCGGCTGGAGATTTCACCTGCACTTTGTTTATGCCTTTTGAAGGAGAATTTGGTTTTGCTCAATTGGATACCAAAGATAAAGTAGCGGACTTCTTTAACACTCACTTTCCTGATGCGGTAGCTTTAATGCCAACTTTAATTGAAGATTTTACCAATAATCCTACTTCAAGTCTAGTAACTGTTAAATGTTATCCTTGGGTAAAAGACGATAAATTGGCACTAATGGGTGACGCAGCACATGCAATTGTTCCCTTTTATGGACAAGGAATGAACTGTAGTTTTGAAGATGTGGTAGTTTTTGACGAATGTGTAGAGAAGTATTTTCCTAATTGGAAAAAAGTATTTGAAGAGTACCAAACTTTGCGTAAACCAAATGCAGATGCCATAGCAGACCTAGCGATACAAAATTATTATGAAATGGCCGACAAAGTAGGCGACAAGCACTTTTTACACAAAAAACATATTGAACATGCGTTAAGTGATTTGTATCCAGATAAATTTAAATCGCAATATGAACTGACTACATTTAGTCTTTCCCCTTATAGCTATGCGCTTAACCAAGGAAAGAAAAATGATGTTTTGCTTGAAAAAATTATTGCAGATGGTGCAGAAAGTAAGATAAGTGATGCTGCTTATATGGAGCAATTATGGCCATTGATAAACTAAAAGAATATGGTAAAAAAAATAGTATTTATAATTGGCTTTGTGCTATTGTTATTACACCATACTGCTATAGCACAATCTATTGATAGCGAGAAAAGAGCCATTGGCAGAATACTGCAAGTACAGCAAGAAGCGTGGAATAATGGAGATATTATAGGCTTTATGAACTCTTATTGGAAAAGCGATAGTTTGGAATTTGTAGGCAAGAAAGGTTTAACCAAAGGTTGGGATAGCACAGTAGCCATGTACAAAAAATCTTACCCCAATAAAGAATCTATGGGGCTGCTTAATTTTGAAATTTTAAACATTGATATTTTAACCAATAATGCAGCCTATTTAGTTGGCAGTTGGCACTTAAAAAGAAGCAAAGAAAAGGGCGATTTGGGTGGTTTCTTTACCTTATTACTCAAAAAAATAAATGGCACTTGGGTAATTGTTTCCGATCATTCTTCGTAGTTAGAAGTTCCAGTTAAATTAAATAAGCAAACGCCTACAACTAACTGAAACTTCTTACACTGCTTATTTAACATCCTTAATAAAATCGAATTTTAAATTGCTCTCTGCCTCGCCTAATCCATTTGTTTTTTTACGACTTAACCAGTTAACAATTTTTCCATTATACCATCTAGTGCGTTGAAAATGCGTACTAACCACAATTCCAGACCTAAGTATTTCTTCTTCGTTTATTCTATAACCAACTGTTGGTAAACCTACCTTTAAAATAGACGTATTAGGTCGAACAAATTTATACGGACTTAAAGAGTCCAGTAAAAATTTTTCTTTGATTATTCTATTAAAAGTTCCCCTATTAAAAGTAATGCTTCTTCCCGTTCCTGGAGGCGGAGGAGTAGGGATAAAGGGAATCCAATTCTCTGGAACGGTATTCATTACGCCATAATCTATTGCGGCATCTGGACTTGTTGTAACACTACTAATAAGGCCTGAATTTGTTGCCATTAAATCCTCATAGAACTTATTTTGTATATAGTTTTGTGCTGCGAGACCATCTAAACTGCCTCCTACATTATTAGGGATACGATTCTCAACACCCCACACTAAATTAGCCACTTCATCTCTTAAAAAAATTACTTTTTCAATAGGTTCCGACTCCTGTGTTTGACTAAAGGTAGGTGGTATAAATACTTTCTTATTGACAAAAGTAGTTCCATTTGTTTTTAGATTATACATACCCCAATTACCAGTACTGGCATTATTTACACTAATTTCAATAGGATCAATTACGTTTCGCACTTTTAAACTCATTATTTCATACAATCTACCTCTTTTCATTTTAAGAGGTAACATGAACCAATCGTTACTATAGTTAATGCCAAAGTTAACAATAGAGAGTTTAGATAAATTAGCCGTTTTAAACGGTGAGTAATCGTCTTTAAGTGCTCCAAAATCAGATCCTTTGTCTTCAAATTGCCACCATCTTTCTACTGGCATACCCTTAAATTTTAACGAAGTAGGAATAAAAGAAAGTGACTCTGTTTTTACCGGAGTGGGAAAAACAGATTGATTATTGCCTGATTGAGTAACTGTTTCATCAATGTCAACAGAGTGCCAATCTAATTTCCCACCACTGTATTGATTGTTTGTCAACACTAAATCTGCGCTTGGACTAGCATCTGTTAAAGGAGTTGAACAAGAAAATTTGTATTCCAAAGCCTCATTGCTCCAATTAGATTGATTACTGGTAGCCCCTGGTTGATAATAGAGTTTTTCGAACCACTGAATAAATTCATTTCTTATAATGGTATAATTAGTAGTAAGGCCTGTAAATGGACCACCCAGCACTGTGTGATCTTTCATATATAGGTACATTCTATATCCATCTGGAATTCTTTTAATGGCAGATTTCACCAAAGCAGCCTCTTCTTTATTAGGAAACTTCAAATTAGGATCAAATACATCAAACCTTAAAGGAAAACTAGAAATAGTTTGTGAAATATGCGTTTGCGCATCTGTAGGATTAGTATATACCTTTCTTAGAATTTTAGTGAATTTATTGCCCATTTGAATTCTGATAGACCAATCCACCAAAAGAGGCATTTTTTCTACTTTTGCCTCTAAAGGTACTTCATGGTTATACACTTCTGGAGAGGCTCCTGCGGCAGAAGACTTAAACTTGTTGATGGTACTTTCTTGTACTTCAATTTTTGAAAATATGGGTGATGCTGCATCCTCTCCATTAAATTCACCTGTTCTGTACTGCTGAGTAAGCATCCATAGACCATCATGAACAGACCCTTGTAGGGTAACATCAAACTCATGTTTAATGGTTCTTGGCTCTATTTGTATTTGCGGTATTATACGTGGTGTTGTCATACTTCTATTATTTTACATTTGTTGTCCTTTATGATGATTTAGCATTGCTGTGGCCATTCCCAAAGCTTGCACTGATTTGGCTCTTATATGTGCAGAGGTGGCTATATCTTCATAATCAACTGCCCTCATAATGGACAAATCGAATGTACTTACCAATGAGTCTCGTAATGTGTCCCTTCTCCAATAACCTCCTGAACCAGGAACATACTTATAAGGTGGTACAGCTAAAATTAATGCTTGCGGTGCTTTTGCAAGCGGCTTATCGTAGTGAAAAGAAACCCCTCCCGATACATATTCATCTGGTATTACTTCGGTCCATTCCTCCACCATAAATCCGCACCTTAAAGGTTGCCCAAATGCAGTTATTGACGCACCTGTTTCTGCTAATTGTGCGGGTGTAAAATGGGCGGCAATAGACACCCTACTCAATGAAAACATTTTTTCTATTTCAGCTGCACTGGCCTCAGCAGACATATCTAATGAAACCCATAAATCATCAACGGTATCGCCAACTTGCTTTAATAAATATGGGAATTGTAACGCAGTAATTTTAAACGGATTTGCTCCTGATAAGCCATAAACCAAATTATTAAATACTTCAAGGGTATTTATTTTATTATTAACCCTTCCCATGCCCTCAATAAGGCCATATGCTTTATCATTACAGTCGTTAGCAGTAGCACTACCTGCTAATTTAAGCATAGACGTTTGCGTTGCCAATTCAGTCATTTTTAGTATAGCACTTAATGTGGTTGGACTAAACTGAAAACGTGGCAAAACGGTAAAGTTATTTCCATAATACTTTTTAAATTCTTTGTTTACCAAATCAAGGTAATTTTCCGAATTGACATTCAAGGTCAAGTGATCAGGACTTTGTAAAGGAATAAGTTTAGTAACTGCTGTTTTAGCACAACGCTGAAAAAAACGAAAACGTTCTACATCATTTTTGGGAACAAAACCAGAAATTGCATTGTTCAAATTATACTCGGAAGCAAGATACATCGCATCGAAAAATTTGTTTACCTCTTCTATTTGAAACACTTCATTTATTTGCCAATTTGCAATTAAATTAGCCGATGACGAATCTATTTCATATCTATTACTACTTACAGCAACATCAGTTAATGCAATATTCCAAATAGCTAAATCAGCTATTTTTCCCATAAAAGATGATTCGTTTTCGTAAATATTTGTCCATCCAATAGATTGGTACGTCTCCTCTCCGTTCACGGTATTGAAGTTGGCTTGGGTAATTAAAAATTTAGCACCACCTAAGGGAAAGGTATTGATTAATAAACTATCTACATAAAATTTTATACTTACACTGGTTTTATCAATTACAATTGCAAGGTGATGAGGTTGACCATCTCTAAAACTGTTTGCAGTTGACTCATAATAGTAGGTACTATACTGGCAGAAAGGAATCCCTCGATTATTAATTCCAACAATTACATTTTGGTTATAGTCAGTAGCGTCAGAGTGGGCAAAAATAGTTCCATAGTTTAATGAAGGATATGCCGCATCTTCACATTGTACCCATGCAGCTATTGTAAAACTATTACTTGATAATGAATCAAAACTATAATTTACATTATTGATACTTACTCGCTCTAGATTATTTTTAAAGTGTGCAGAGAACTTATTAATTGCTTTACCTTCTCTATCTTTACTTTCTATTGCACCCCAAAAAGGTTTTATACTATTATCATTGGGCAGTGAAGGATTTCCTGCTGTTCCATTTCCACTGAATGCACTACTTTTTGTGTTTACCAAAACAGTGGATATTTTATTCAACCCAATATCCAAATTAGCAAAAGTATTTAAGTAAGTACATATATTTTTATTTCCTAAGGTTGCTCTATTTTGATTTAAATTAGCAACCATGAATGAAAATTGACTACTAAAAAGGCTTTTATCATATGCAGGGTGTGCATCTAGCTCTGTTTTTGGTGTGCTTGACGAATAGTAATCCGATGCTTTTAGTGGTCTGCTATTTTCCATCAGTACTCTTGCTTTTTTCAATAAATAATATACTTCAGAAACACTTTTATCACCATTAGCAGCATTTATTACATAATCAAAATCCCACTCAAAAGTTACGGTGTCGTCTAACCTATTGCTAATGGTAAGAAAAAAAATAGCTCGCCCTATCAATTCATTGTTTTCATCGTCCAACTCATGGTTGGTTATAGCAAGGGCGTCCCAAACGGTATATAAAAAACTATTGATTGTAAAATTACGGGTTAGCAATAATGTTTTAGTAGGATTATTGGTATATACCCTAGCACGAAATGTAATATTCTGAGGTGGGGGCAATAAGCGAGCTAACCAATTGTGAATGGCTGGTTCTATATTGGCTTTTGTCATAAGATGGGTGGTACCTCCCCAAGGAATTGCAGTATTAAAAGAGCCTAATTCACTATCCAAATGTAAGGTAACTTTATTTACAATGGTTTGTCCACTGGCAGGCGTTTCTAATATTTGTGCATCGGGAATATTCTTACTTCCTGTAATTCCCTCTGCAAATGCTCCTGCTCTTTCTATATTCTCATTTATAATTTGAAATGCTGCTTCCGATTCTGATAAGTCAGCCAAGGCATCTAAATGCTCATCCAACTTTTTCATTACCTTTATTATGTTTGTTCTTTCCGTTGCAGTAGTAGCAAAAGGGGCAATTTTACCAAAGAAGTAATTATACTCACTATTATTAGAAGAATCTCTATATGCCAATAGTAAATCTTTACCATTTACAACATTCCTCGGACTTACACTTTCTCCTAGCGTTGTGCTATTATTGGTAGGAGATAAAATTGGAAATGCATTTCTAAAAGGTAATATATATTTATTTAAAGTACTGGCACTTAGTTCATGTAAGCCACGTTCAAACTCATAACCTAATAAGGCTCCAATTTCTTGTCCATTATTGATGCCTTCTATATAGTTCATGGCTATTCTGCTTCTTTCTGATGATAAATTAATATCATGTACTTCTGAGTTAATAGTTGGGTCGTTACTAGCACTGTGGGCACTTTTTATTAAAGCTCCAGCACCTGCATGTGTTAGTGATGGACCAAGAATATAACCTTGACTATTTGCGGAATACGTGCCTGTTCTAGGTTTCAAATCAGTTACCCATCCATAAGCACCAATATAAGAATTTTCCTTACTACCCGCACGGCCTCTTATTCTGCTTAATTGCCACTCAATCATGGATAGTTCCCAACTATCAAAACGATAGGTATATAATGCAATTAATTCGTGTACCACTCCTCCTATATCTCCTGCGGGTAGTTCTCCTACACTACCTAAATCGCCTCTTGTATTGCCAAGCGTTGCATAGGAAGGTATTTCACTGGCATAACCAGCTTCAATATACTGTCCAACTGTAATTAAATTGCCATCAGGTGCAGCTATTGTTTTATCAAAAATAATCCAAAGCTCCGATCCAACTTTAAATTTAAAATCTTCATAGCCTTCCATGTTCTCAAACTGAGTTTCTCCCTCTCCCTCTTCATTAGGCAATATATTTACCATTTCGGCTATTTCTCTCTCTTCATCGCCATATTCAAGTATATCTGCAGCTACGGTCCAATATTCCATTAGTATGGAATTGTGCGCTAATACATATAATACACTGTTGGGTGGAGTTGTTCCCTCGGCTGCCCCAAAGCGAGTATAATCATGATTGAGTAGTTCGTTTATATTAGCTTGACTTAACCATTGTAAATAGTTAATGTCTGTACCTGGTATATTAGGCAATCTTTCATCATTTTCATGTTCACAAACTATAGGGGTACTTATTAGTTGATGGGCATCCAAATAACTTTTTTGAAGAATAGGAGGAATAGCTCCTGTTATACCCATATCGTTCATAATACCTAAAGCTTCTGCCTTTTTTTCAGCAATCCATTGCTGCGCTTCATTAATATTACCACTGGCTATAAGTTCATTCCAAATATACCCTGGGCCCACTACATTTCTTTGGTAAAGTTCTTGGGGTACTGCATGTTTTCCTACTATTCCAGCAAATGCACTATCGCCATTTTCAGAACCCACTTTGCCCAGTCTTTTTCCTATATCCCAATAAACAGACTTTCTTTTATCCAATTCACTTTTTAGCATGGCTACTATTTCTTGGTCATCTACTAATCCTGCTGTTTGCAAGCCTGTCATATCAGAGGTAGGAATTATACCATAAGGTACATCACCTATTCTAAAGCCAGGTAGCCTACCTCTGCTCATGGCATATTTTATAACGTATGCGCGAGATAAAGCAACCTTGTTTCTGCTGGTAACCAAACGCTGATCTTTTAAATAAGTTCCACCAAATGTTTCCCATAAAAAATTATTTACCCTGCTAAAGTTATTGATATCTGTTTGATCGGAATTGTATATTTGGTTGAAAAATTCTGGCTCAAATCCCAATGCTTCTGCTAATATTTGTCCATCAGACTTTTCTTTTTCTGATTTTAGCACCCCCAATGCATTCTCTTTAGTATATAATGGTCCCGAAAATTCCGCCTTGTATATTATATCGCTATTTAAATCGTAGGTGGCATAACCAGCATAAGTATTATCGGCATTTTTTGTGTGCTGACCTTGTTTTAACAGTGCCAATCCATCTGTATATCTATGGTCATTAAACAAGTCTTTTAAAGCAGCGGTGCTGTCTGTTATGCTCATTGTTTCCCGCACACCCACTACTACAATTCTGTATTCCTGACCAGGTCCTTGGTTATAAATTTCAATTCTATCTGCCATGCCCTTTTTTCTGGCATCTTCAAAGTCGTAAATCCATAACAAATCATTTTCAAAAGTAATGTTTCCAGTGCCCGGGTCAACGGTAAAAGGAGCTTGCGGCCCACCGATATTCTTATATTGGAAGTCAGGATCAACGGTTACCTTAAGTTCATCTCTAGCAGGAAAACCAAATGGTACTTTTATATCATGATAGTGCGAAAAAACATAGTCTTCTATTAAACTAGGATCTGTTTGAATAAATCTCCAGTATATATGTACTCTAAACCTTTCTGGCAATAAATTGGTTTTTGCTTGTGTATATGGATCAGCGGCAAATTTTGAAACATTGGCACTATCATCTTCATCCTTATTCCATGAAGTATTATTAGGATCCCTTAATTGTTCGGTCACTTTTACCACCCAAGCCGCTCGTGTATGGCTGGTATTGTTGCATAATACTTCCCATGCTTCTTTGGTAGCACCATTGTCGAGAAAAATTTTACCTGCTTTATACTCCTTTATGGTTATCTTATGTTCATGGTCTTTTATCCATATATCATCAGGATATATTCTTAACCACAATTTTTTATCTAAAGAAGAATCATGCTCTAAAAACCTTGTTTCAATTTTCAGGGGCATCATAAGTATTGGATAATCACCATTCATGTTCCAAATAGTTTCATAATCATATACCATTTGACCACCACCATCTACATAATCCTTAGGAAGCTTTGGTAAGTAATCGCCCAATGCACCACCTACATCCGACCTTATACCATCTCTTTGGTCTCTGGCCGTATTTACTTCATTTCTTAATTGGGTTTGTGCTGCTATTAAATCACCCGAAGGAGCATTGCCAGAATTGGTGGCATTGCGTATGGCCACTTCTATAGCTTTTAGTTCTGCTATTTTACCTGTTAAAGCATTTTCTGCATTGTCTTTTTGCTCTCTTAAAGAGGCTAAATCGTTATAAGTTACTGTCATAGTATGTGTTACTTTTAGTTATATATAAATAAGTACGTTTTGTTGTTTTGTTGTTTAGTTGTAACGTTTTTTTTGCTGCAATTAGTATATAAGCTTGAATAGATATTGGTGCTTGCTTGATATAGGAAACGGCAGTGTTTTGTTTGGTATAATTGAGGTATATTCTATTGCTTAGGACGCCTACTGAATACCCTGCGCAAAAAAGCGAGGGCAACTGCACAGGCACTTGAGCGTTTTTGAAATGGATTTTATACTTCATCATTTTGTTCTATCTTAAACCAATAAGGTTTTAAAACCATTATTGGTTTGGTTTTTTATTTATATGCCTTAAAGACGTTTAATTAAACGTCTCTACTGTTTTGCCACTTTTTTTACTAAAACACCTGATATTGTTTCTATCCGCATTTGATACAAACCTTGTGGTAGGTTGCTTATATTTATATCGTCTGTTTGGCTATTGGGTGCTTGTTGTAACAGTTGCTTGCCTGTTATATCAAAAACCAAAATAGATTGAATATCAATTGGGCTTTGTATTTGCACCAAACCGTTAGTTGGGTTAGGGTAAATACTGATGGTTGAATTGTTGTTTGTTACATTTTTTATACCTACTTTTTGTACATTTATATAGCTGCTACGTAATAGTGAATCTGCACTAAAAGGATTGATAACCTTAAGTTGCACGCTGTAATTGGCTGTTTCACTGAATTGAATAATGGGGTTGGCACTGGTATCTGAAGTACCGCTTTGGTAAGTAAATGTATTAGGCGAAATGCTCCATTTATAAGCACTGGGAAAACCAGTACTGTATTGGGTAAAGTTAAATACTGTATTTTGGTTGCCAGTAGTAGCATTAACTCGCCATAAAGCTTTGGGTGGGGTTGGGTGAACAGCACCATCTAAATTGAGTAAGTAAATGGCTCCTTTGTCTGTGCCGCCATCGTCCTTGTAACCTACACCTATTAACAGATCATTTTTAAAATCTCCTTTTAGGTCTAAAACACCTGAAGCAACTGAGCCAAAATAATCACCATCACTCAATACTCCTATAAAATTTGATGCATTATTATCAATACGTTTAATACCTTTTACGGTACCATTACTATTCAGAAACAATATCCTTACACGTCCTGATTGTATTCCATTTACACTATCCATAATTGATGATACAACAATATCGAAATTACCATCTCCATCTAAATCTCCAACAGTTCCTATCGGAATACCAAAATTTTCGTAATTTTTAATTGTATCTGTATATTGTCCAGAACCATTTCCTATTTTCTGATAAGATTTAACATTCATATTACTATCTAAAAAAAGAATCCAAATTGCTCTTTCAGTAAGATTTGATGAAGAAGCAACAATATCAATAATTCCGTCTTTGTTCAAATCAGTGATGGAAGTTATTGAAGTGGCAAAAAAAGCATCACTTGGTGGACTTCCTATATTTCCTGAAAAATTTCCAGATTTACTACTGATTTTGGAATAACTCTTCGGTGTACCGTCTATGTTTAATTTTATAAAATAAATAATGCCATTATAAATGCCTCCATCAGAGTTTAATCGTGAAGAGATTGCAATATCGTCAACACCATTTTTGTCTATATCCCCAATATTTGTTGAAGAAAATCCGAAATTTTCATTATTTATTAAAGGCAAGAAATTTGAACCAATTCTAATAAAGCGTTTAACAACTCCTACCTCATTTAAAAACAAAATAAAAACTTCACCAATATTATTACCTCCCCCTGAAGAATTACCAACAGCTATTTCATTAATCCCGTCTTTGTCAATATCTGAAATTAGAGTCAGTCCTCCTCCAAAACTTCCCATTCCACTGAAAGTACCATTAAACCCACCAATATTTGGACCAACTCTATTGAATGTTTTAACTGTTAAATTTTCATTCATTAACAAAATAATGACATTCCCAGATAAAGTTGATTCATCATAAGCCCTTATAGCAAAATCTTGTATACCATTTTTATCAATATCTCCTATAATTGTTAAAGCACCACCAAAATATTTAATACTATTGGGTAATCCTATAATGTCCGACTGATTAATTTTTTTATATGATAAAATCTCTCCATTCTGAGAAAATGCATATTTGCAATTCAATAAAACTAAAACAATTAAAACTAAACTTTTCATGATTTTTGTGTTTGTTAATTAAGCATATCATTTGAATGAATAAAAACTCTTGATGGTTTTTGATATAAGGCATAAGCCATGTCTGCAGCATTGGTTCCCCATAAAATGCCATCCTGATTGTTTATCGGATTCACATTAATAATTGAGTTTGAATCAATAAACTTTGTTTCATTATTGTTCATTAAGAAATGTCCCCATTGTAATTCGTCCCATCTATTAATCAATCGAGTACTACTAAAATTACTAGCGATTTTACTTAAATCAGTTTCATCTGCTCCAAATACAATTTCCCCTGCACCCTCTTCAAAACAAATAAACCAGCCGGGGTTGGTGGCACTCGGTGTGCTGCTTCCTTTGGCTAGCGCTGCTGTTACATCAAACCCTACAAAGTATAAGTCGGGTTTTATATGGCTAAAAAATATCGGCATTTTAAGTTGGGCTATTTAAATTGGATTGGTTGATTGTTGATTTATTCTCGTACTAGTTTTTTTACTAAAACACCTGATATTGTTTCTATCCGCATTTGATACAAACCTTGTGGTAGGTT
>JANMIV010000004.1:0-3272 GCA_031375995.1 Bacteroidota bacterium | reverse complement strand
AAGAGAAGGATTCTAGATGCAAATCGAATCCAAGATAACCCACTTAATAATATACAGCGTAAAACTAATAAACCTTTTGTTCAGCAGGTTTTTACCACAGACCCATTTATTGGTTATGATTACGCTAATTTGGCCAAAACTTTAGGAACTGAAATAGTTGGTATAATTGGGGTACATTGCATAGATATTAAAACTAAAGACAAAACACTTAATCACAATATTTATTCAAAATATGGTTTAAAAGATCAATGCTTTATTCAATACCATTACATCGTTAATTTGGTTTCAGGTAATATTGTTTATACGGAGTTTCGTTTAGTAAACGAAAAAATTGCTCCTGTTTGTTTATTTACAACCGTTTATGATAGCTTTTATTTATTAAAGAAAAACTTAGAGCAATGAAAAAAATAATTTTTATAATTTTATTGGTAAGTGTTGTTTCATTTCTTCAAGCACAAAATAATGGATTTGGTGGAAAATACTGCTTACTGAAATCAAATGCCATTAATGGTACGTATGGCTTTTTTAATAATATACAAGCAGAATTTCTTTTCCATAGGAATTATACGTTTAGTATAGGATATGATTTTATTTCAACAAATGTGAAACAATCCTATACTTCGGCCGAAACCGTAAAAGGTAGTGAAATACAAATGTCAAACAATGCAGGAGTAGCTTATACGGGACTTAATATAGAATTCAGAAAATATATTTCTGATATGCCAGCTCCATATGGTTTTTATTTTTCGGCTTACTATAAAAATGGAAATCTTGATGTTGAAAAAGGAAATTATTCATCTGATTTATTTGATAATTTTGATCCAATTAATACTATTACCTACTCTTTATCTGGAATAGGAGTAAATAGTTTTGGTGCAGGGATGGGCTACCAAAAAGCCATAAACAAATGGGTATTTATAGGTGGAAATATATCATTTGATTATACTTTTTATAGTGATGTAATTGAAGGAGTTCCAGCAAAGTCCTTTTCTGGTGTAGCAAAAAATTTCGGTTCGAATCTTCTGCCATTAAATTTCTCGTCCAGTCGAAAAGAACCATTTAACAAAAGTTATGGTTTTTCGGGGGTGGTTCAAATAGGGTTATTATTATTTTAGAATTTTAAATTGAGCAATATGAAAAAAATATTTCTAATCATTTTAGCTACTTTGTCTGTATATTCTTGCAAAAAAGAACAGGTATATACCGATAGTTTAAACAACACAATAAATGCTGAAAGCAAAAAGAATGATGTGCGTTTTAAAATACAAGGCACATATGCATTAAATTGTATTTTTGGTTTTGGGTCGTCATCTGGAAATGATGAATATGGTGGCTATGATGCAACAATTAACATGTCTCCTTATAAGAATAGATATATTATTACTCCACTTAAATTAACCAATAGTGGTGGTACAAAATCCAATGGTAATTTTGTGATTTCAATTGATCCAACAGGTATAATCACTCTAGAAAATATTCTTAATTACTCAGATTACGTAGCTTACGGGTCTGGAACAATGGATACCGTTACAAATACAATTCAGTTTAATTTGAATTCAGATTTTTATAGATGTAATTGTACAGGAAAGAAAAAATAATTATTTGTTTTCCATAAAACTGCCCTCAAAAAGTGTCTAATTTCTTGTGGGCAGTTCATTTCGAGGATTTCTGTTTTTATACGTTTTTATTACCTAATGACTTACTAAGCTAACTTAGCTTTTAAGTTCATATCAATAGCATCTAAAAAGTCTTGGGTATTTAAATAATGTTCGCCTAAATTAACTTTATTGCCATGAATACAAACGGCTAAATCTTTAGTCATTTTGCCACTTTCAACGGTTTCAATACAAACAGTTTCTAATGCATGACAGAAATTAATTAATTCTTGGTTGCCATCTAATTTACCTCTAAATTCTAATCCACGTGTCCAAGCAAAAATACTGGCTATAGGGTTGGTACTGGTAGGTTTGCCAGCTTGGTGGTCTCGGTAGTGGCGTGTAACTGTTCCATGAGCGGCTTCTGCTTCCATCACTTTTCCATCTGGTGTAACCAAAGTAGAAGTCATTAAGCCTAAAGAACCAAAACCTTGCGCTACCGTGTCTGATTGCACATCACCATAATAGTTTTTGCAAGCCCACACAAAGTTTCCATTCCATTTTAAAGCCGATGCCACCATGTCGTCAATTAAGCGGTGTTCGTAAACAATGCCAGCGGCATCAAATTTTGCCTTGTAATCGGCTTGGTATATTTCTTCAAAAATATCTTTGAATCGCCCATCATATTTTTTTAGAATAGTGTTTTTAGTAGAAAGGTATAAAGGCCATTTTTTGCTGAGTGCTTGGTTAAAGCAAGAGTGTGCAAAACCACGGATACTTTCATCTGTATTATACATAGCCATTGCTACGCCATCACCTTTGAAATTATATACTTCAAACTCTTGTATAGTGCCATCTTCCCCTTCAAATTTAATGCTAAGTTTTCCCTTTCCTTTGGTTACAAAATCGGTAGCACGGTATTGGTCACCAAAAGCATGGCGTCCAATACAGATTGGGGCTGTCCAGTTGGGTACTAAGCGAGGTACGTTTTTACAAACAATGGGCTCGCGAAATACGGTTCCGTCCAATATATTCCTGATGGTTCCGTTAGGGCTCTTCCACATTTGTTTTAAATTGAACTCTTTTACTCTTTGCTCATCAGGAGTAATAGTAGCGCATTTTATACCCACACCATATTTTTTAATAGCTTCTGCGGCATCTATGGTTACTTGGTCATTGGTTTCATCTCTATATTCCATTCCTAAATCGTAGTACTTAATATCTAAATCTAGGTAAGGTAAAATCAATTTGTCTTTGATAAACTTCCAAATTATGCGTGTCATTTCATCGCCATCTAGTTCTACTACAGGATTGGCTACTTTTATTTTTGTCATACTTTTATGTTTAAGTGAGTTTTGGCGAAAATAATTAGTTTCAGTAAGCATACCAATTTATGATGATACAACTTTTGTCATGTTTAAATTACAACAACTTTAAACAAAATGATGATTTTGGAGTTATACTTATTGACGAAAAGTACTAGGGTTTTTAGTATGATTTACTGAGAAATATCTATTTATTTAAAGAATTAATACTATCAGTAATTGTTAAATTCGCCACTATTTTAGAAAAAATATATGACTAATAATTCAATTAAGATATCAGTTGCAAAAGGAGATGGAATAGGTCCAGAAATAATGGATGCGGTGTTGAGTATATTTGATGCGGCTCAAGTAC
>JANMIV010000524.1:0-5009 GCA_031375995.1 Bacteroidota bacterium | reverse complement strand
ATGCTCCTAACACAGTCGCCAATTTTTTAAAATTAGCAGAATCTGGATTTTACAATGGTGTTACTTTCCATAGAGTAATTCCTGATTTTGTAATTCAAGGTGGCGACCCAACTGGAACAGGTGCAGGTGGACCTGGTTACAAAATTGATTGCGAATTAACAGGCAATAACCAATACCATGATAGAGGCGTATTGTCTATGGCACATGCTGGCAGAAATACCGGTGGCTCACAATTCTTTATTTGCCATAGCCGCAACAATACTGCACACCTTGATAGAAACCATACTTGCTTTGGTAAAGTAGTAGATGGTCTTGATGTAATTGACCAAATACGTCAAGGTGATGTAATGGATAAAGTAGTGGTAATTGGATAAGCATTAAATAATAACCCTATACAGAAATCCCAACCCATTAAATTGGTTGGGATTTTTTTTTGATTGTAAGCCCTACGGATTAATATTGTGCATTATAAAAGCTACCATGTACGAGTCAGATCAAAAAAAACCACTTGCCGAGCGTGTAAGACCCCATCATTTAAGTGAATACATGGGTCAAACACATATTATAGGCATTGGCTCCGCTTTGCGTCAATCTATACTCAACAAATCCGTTCCCTCCATGATTTTGTGGGGCTCTCCAGGTGTTGGCAAAACCACTTTGGCTAGAATAATATGTAATGAATTGGGATTGCATTTTTATCAGTTAAGTGCTATAAGTGCTGGGGTAGCAGAAGTACGTAAGGTAATTGATGAAGCAAAAAAAATAGGCAAAGTACTCCTGTTTTTAGACGAAATACACCGCTTTAACAAAAGCCAACAAGATGCACTTTTGGGAGCCGTAGAAAATGGTAGCATTGTATTGATTGGTGCAACTACGGAAAACCCAAGTTTTGAAGTAAACAACGCCTTGCTTTCTCGCTGCCAAGTATATATTCTCAACGACCTAAGTAGCGAAGAACTACTAGCCATAGTAAACGATGCCATAACAAGAGACCTTGTACTCCAAAAAAGAAAAATAAGCATTAAAGAAAGCGATGCTTTGCTGGTACAAAGCCAAGGCGATGCCAGAAAACTACTCAACTTATTGGAGTTAATAGTGAATCAATTCCAATTGGAGGAAGAGGTAATCATTGATAATAGCTTGGTAGAAAAAATACTGCAAAAGAAAATTGCTGTTTACGACAAAGGGGGCGAATCGCATTACAATATCATTTCCGCCTTTATTAAGTCTATACGTGGCAGCGACCCCAATGCAGCCGTATATTGGTTAGCACGTATGATAGATGCGGGAGAAAGCGTTGAATTTATTGCTAGGCGCATGCTTATTTTATCAAGCGAAGACATTGGCAATGCCAACCCCAATGCCTTATTGATGGCTACCAACTGCTTTCAAGCGGTACAAATGATTGGTATGCCCGAAAGTAGAATTATCCTTTCGCAATGTGCTATTTATTTGGCTACTTCTGTTAAAAGCAATGCCAGTTATGTGGCTATAGATGCAGCTTTGGCAAATGTAAGGGCAAACGGCAATTTACCAGTGCCTTTGCACTTGCGCAATGCACCTACTAAACTAATGAAAGATACTGGTTATGGCAATGACTACAAATATGCGCACGTATATGACAATAACTTTGTAGCACAAGAGTTTTTACCCGAAAACATTAGTGGTGCCAAATTTTACGAACCAGGCAATAACCCTAGAGAAAAAGAGCTAAGAGCGTTTTTAAAGTTGCGTTGGCAAGATAAATATGGATATTAGGATACTGTGGACTTATCAGTTTAAACTAAAAGAGAAAAAGTAAATTAATAAGCTCCAAAAGTAATATGCTTACCTATTTCCCCATTATCAATGTAGTAAACTAACATTTTATGCCTGTATAGGGCGATAATTCGTTGATTCAGATTAGAGCAAGGCATCAACACGAATAGATTATGTGCTCCAAATTGGAGTGTATTTCCAACAAGTGTATTATATAATATGTTATGGAATTGACTCAACCAATTGCATACTAAGTGTATTTCTTTCTGGGGAAATGTATTCCATTCGGGTAAATCCATCCATTTCATTAAAATAAAATTGTGCATGAAATTCGCCCAATTTACTTTTCCCTGTTCCAGCAATTAGAAATTGTTTTACTATAGGATTGACTGAAATGGTATCTACTGTCAATATTTTATAATCAAAAACAACCTCAGACCCATTTTTTTCAGATGCATATGTACCTAAGCTAAATTTATCTGTCCATTTTGTTCCAACCTTAGCAGGAAACTTAATTTTAGGAAAAGGAGCAAACTCTGTAAAGTATTCGTATGCCTTAAATCTTGGAGGGTGCATCCATAATTCATTCTCGTTGTCAACCAAGCCTGTTATATCCTCTGTGGTTTCCATTTTAGTTTGAGTCGGTGTCAAAGTAGCATAGTGTATCAATTTCCATATTATTTTGTTTTGCAGCAGCAATGACTGATTCACAGTAGTAAGAATAATAGTATCAACTACTAAAACTTGCTGATCTGAATCTTTAAAAATAGCACAATACTGAAAGGTTTTGTCAGCCACATAAATGCCCGACTGACTTACAATGGGTCTTTCGAAAACAGAACACTGCGCAAACAAAAACAAGTTCAATAAAAGAATAGTGGCTTTGAGTATTCGTTTCATATAAAATAGATGCTTTTTTTATGGGTTAAAAACGTACAAAATTTATTGTTAATATAGGTTTTTTACTTTTTATTTCACATATACTAGCCATAGTGATATAATATTACTTATATAATAACTTAAAATCATTAATTTAAAGTGCATTTTTTGAATAAAAAGCTCGTCCTAGCTGCTTTTAACTTAATCCTTTTATCAAAGTAAAAAAAGTGTGTATTAAACAATTTGATGGCGTTTGTTTGCAAAATCAATTGGTGTTAATATAGTCTGTTGTTTGCATTCAAACATTTTTAGACGATAAAACATATATACATTGGTAATGTTAGTTAATTATAGTTCTATAATCAAGGTGTTAATAAAATTAATACAAGTACAAATAAGTATGAATAAAAACGTGTATGACATTGATAACTATATGTATGAAAATAGGAAGTAAAATGTTGTGGGTTTTATCCATAATAAAACCAACAGACAAGGAGAAAATAAGTACTAGAATGATTGACGAAAGGGCAAAAGAAAATGGCATAATGAAAAAAAAGCCTATATGTGAAACCCACATAATGATTGAAGCAAATATATTTCCTTTACTAAAGAATTTATTGGACCTATTATCTATTTTGGTATTTATATAATTTTGAATAAAACCCCTGTAAGTAATTTCCTCACCAATACTACTCACCATAATTTTTGTAAGGGCAAAAATTATTTCTCCTTGACTGTCTTTATAGTCTATTCTAAAGTTTAAATATATCATCAATAAATTATTCAGGATAAATATACTTATTATTGTTATACCAATAATCAAAGACAAGGAATCTACTCTAACAAACCTAATTTGCTTAAAGGTTTTATACTTATAAATGTAGACAGTAAAAACTAAAGCAATGGTAATTTTGAAAATTAGGTTTCCAAGTTCGTTATTATAAAAATTATAACTAATAAACCTTATTGCTATGCCCAAACAATAAGCTGTAGCATACAATAATAAAACAGTTAAATATATTTTGTATTTTTTGATAATACATAAATAATAATCAAATCTCATTTTTAGTCAAGGGTTACTAAATGTCTTTTATCTTTATCAATACAAAAATAAAGATCTTTAGAGACTTTTGTTGGACTACCAAACCAATTTTTCGCATACGATAACGTATACATCGCTCTAGTTTCATTTGTACTGTTTATTCCTGCGCCATGCCATGCTTGGGAGTTTCTTAAAATACATCCTTGCTTTTTTACTTCAGGTGTAATATTATCAATTGTTAATAAATTTTCGTTTTCTAATCTAGTTGGCTCTTCACTAGAGAACTGAGAGCCTGCAACAATTCTAGTACCACCCGACAATGAATTAAAGTCAACTAATGGAAACTGCATTACTATTAAATGTGGCGGCAAATTTAAATTGGTATTAGAAAATAATTCAATACCGTCTTTGTGAAGTTCTTGTATACCATTATTAGGAAGTGAAAAATAAATATAAATTTCTTTCAATATAAATCTTTCACCAAGAATACGTTTTATCACATTGTATGTTATGTCAATATTTATTAATTCAGGCAATGGAAAATCAAACAATAAATTTTCAGTGCGAAACAAATTAAGACCTATATTTCCAGAGTTATTTTGCCTTTGTTTCGCTCTTTCAATATAGTAAGTAGCTAATACACTTAAATCGTTAAATAGTTTATTCGGCACAACATTTTCAAACGTTTCATACCCTTCAATTTCAATAGTACTAATACTCATATAACTTGCGATAAATATTTAAAAACTGCTTTTGCGAAAATGTCTTCTAAATAAACCATTAATTCAGGAATTCTTATACTAATATTTTGGTTTGATTTAGCGAATATCTCCCTTACTTGGTTTAGCGTTTCAGAATTGTTGCCTAATTCAATTATCAAGTTATCTTCATTTTCATTTATATCGATTTCTATATCATGTAAGTCGTCAATAATGCAACCACAAATTAGTAAATCAATTAATAACTCAGATAATGGTAGTAATCTCTCTAAATTATCTTTACAAATTAAAATATTGAAAAATATTAAAAAATTACCTCTGCGAAGTGACTTGTACTTAGGGTTATATTCAAGAAACTCTTTAATTTTAAACAAAAGACCTGAATTATGGGTAAGAATGCTTTTAATTTGTCTAATGCTTGAACACTTATTCATACATTCATCAAATGAAATGAGTTTCATTTCTTCTTCTTCTGAATAGTGCAAGATTTGTTCCATTAAGCTTATACTATTATCTTGATTAAGTAATACACTTAATGGAACTAAATTCTCACGATTACATAGTTCTAGCCAAAAAGGAATAGCTAGAAATCTAATCTTAAAATCTAGGTA
>JANMIV010000052.1:0-1825 GCA_031375995.1 Bacteroidota bacterium | reverse complement strand
ACTCGCATTTTAAACCTAGTTTTTTTTCAGGACCAGTCAGCACTGCAGTCATAGAACATTCTGCCCCTGTACCAGAAATGGTAGGCACTCCAACATGGTAAACACCTGGTTTTTTTATTAAGTTTAAACCTTGGTATTGTTGCGATGGTCCTTCGTTGCAAAGCATTAAAGCCAAAGCCTTAGCTATATCCATTATACTACCACCACCAATTCCAATTACTCCACTTGGCAAACCTTTTGTAGCTAAAATTTCATCTCTCAGTTGGTCTATTTGCTCAGTAGTAGGTTCATACGGATCTACATCAATAAAGTAAATAGCGTCTTCTGGCTGGTTTTGAAGTTTGTTGGCTAAATCTTTGCCTTTAAAGTAATTATCTACTATATAAACAAAGTATTTATTGTTTTCATTGCGCTTTGGCGCAATTATTTCTGCCAATTGGCCAAAACTACCACGTCCAAAAACGGTTTTCTCTATGCTCTTAAAATTTTTATGCATTTTATTGTTTTTTGCCACAGATTACACTGATGGCCCAGATTTACTCTTTAATTTAAAAAATCAATTTGCCACAGATTATTTCTTAATTTAATCTGAGTAATCTGTGGCAAGTTTTTATGCTGTTTGACCTAAAGCTGCTTTAATTGAAGTAGTCATTTTAGCCACTAATGCCGATAATTCCTCCTCTGTCCAAGTAGCTTTTATTCCAAATGAAATCAATCTACCAATGGTTTCTTGTGTTTTTGGTAAATCTAAATTCTTATAGTCTTGTGGTGCTCCAAGCAGTTGTACGTTGGTTTTAGCCGCAACGCGACCTTCTTTTATATGATCCCATTGATTGATAAAATGGTACATATTGGTAAACCAATAATTGCATCCTGCTACTCCATTTTTATTGAATTCATCTACCGTTTTCATAGCAATAGCAGTATTGGGAAGCAACATATTTAAGAAAGTGGCCGAATCACCGTCTGCATCAGGAATGGTAGCAAAGCTTACACCCGCAATTTTTCCCAATTCATTCATCATGAATTTTTTATGTTTATTGTTTATCTCACGAATCATTGGTACTCTGCGCGTTTGAACCAAACCAACAGCAGCATGTAATTCTGAAATTCTATAGTTAAATCCTAAAACAGGATGGTTTTCCATTCCTCGGTTGTTTCCAATATGGTCATGCCCATGGTCTGCAAAGTTATCTGCTAATTTATAGGCTGTCTCATCGTTTGTAACCATTACCCCACCTTCGCCTGCGGTAGCTATTTTAAAAAAATCGAAGCTATAGCAACCTGTTTTCCCAAACAAACCAGTAGAAATGCCTTTGTAACTGGCTGCCATAGCCTGCCCTGCATCTTCTACTAAAATAAGGTTATGCTCTTTTACAACTTGCATTATTTCGTCCATTTGAGCCATTTGCCCGCACATGTGCACCAAAACAATGGCTTTGGTTTTTGGGGTAATGGCTTTTCTAATTCCTTCCGCACTTAAGCACAAAGTTTCATCAACTTCAGCAAATACAGGCAATGCACCTGCAAAGATTACCGCTTCTACCGAGGCTATATAAGTAAATGGTGGTACTATTACTTCATCGCCAGCACCAACACCAGCGGCAGCTAAAGCACAACTTACAGCAGTGCTTCCACTACTTACCGCATGTGCATATTTTGCTCCTACTAGCTTAGCTACTTCTGCCTCAAACTCACGCGCTTTCCATATATTATTGCGTTGTGCATCATGATTGTATCTAAATAAGATACCAGTTTCTAATACGTCATTTATTTCCTTACGCTCATCTGCGCCAAAATATTCGTTTCCTGCCATGTCTAATAA
>JANMIV010000468.1:0-6617 GCA_031375995.1 Bacteroidota bacterium | reverse complement strand
GGCCATTGCCCCAGCACTTGTTCCTGCAATTACAAAACTTTCCTCATTCAAATACCTATCGTGCAGAATTTGGTAAATTTCCGTTCCACCAAAAATGCTCGTCAAGCGCAATTGGTCACCACCTGAAAAAAGAATACCATCACAATCCTTTACACGCTGAATGTATTCAGGATTTTGCACCTCTTCTCTGTTGCGAATATTCATTACACCCGCATGGGTACAGCCAATTTTGCCAAAAGCATCAATGTAATTTTGTCCTACTTCTTGAGGAATAGATGAAGCAGTGGTAATGACTTCAATTTTTTTATTTGAACCTCCCACTTCTTCCACAAATCTTTTTAAAATAGCTAAACCAAAAAAGTTTAAACTCTTGTTTGAATGTGCGTAGCCGTTTTCTGGCTCAGTCCCTTTATCCTCGGCACCGCCAATGGATATTAGTTTTCCTTTAGGTATACTCAACTTTTTATATTTATATGAAAAATACTCCCCACCCCCAAATCATATCACTTAGTTAGCTGCCTCTTCCTCATCATCTTCTTCCCCTTCCCACTCTTGGTCAGGACTAACCCATTCTTCACCTTCCATCATTTTTCTATACTCCACCAACTCCTCTTTATTGTATTTGTTAGTATGGTCTATTAACAAATCCATTAAATAGCTAAGATTAGCCTTTCCATCATCTTCAGTATATTCAAATGTATAGTTTCCATTTTCTTCAATATTCTCATAAGCCAATCTAATCATGCGCACATAACCTGGTTGGTTTAAATTTTCGATAAAATATTGGCGCAACTCTTTCAGTTGTTTTACTAATTGCTCTCCTTCAAATCCTTCTTTTGCCAAAGTTTGTTTTATGGCATCAATCAATTGCTTCATTGCTTGTGTATTATGTATTTAATGCGTGCGAAAATACGTTTTTGTTTTAAAACTTATAAAAATTTAAACCACAAAATTCAAAATTATCAATTAAGCGCCTTTTTTAAATTGTTATATATTGCGGTCAAAAACAACAACGAAAGCTTTTCACACCATTTACTTTATCAAACACCTTTATGACCTTTGCTTAGCATGGACATTTGCGGTTTAATAAAATTGAATGGCTAAAAAATACAATTAAACAATGGATTTAAACAATAAAATAGCAGTAGTTACTGGTGTAAGCAAAGGTATAGGCAAAGAAGTTTGCCTTCAACTATTACAACAGGGAGCCAAAGTGTTTGGAATAGGACGAAACAACACTATAGAACATCCCAACTATCAATTCATAAACTGCAATGTGCGCGTTTTTGAAGAAGTAGAGAGTGCTTTTAAAAATATTTTTGTTCATAGCCACAATCAAATTCATATTTTAGTAAACAATGCTGGGCTGGGTTATTTTGGGTATGCGGAAGAAATGCCTATTGAACACTATATTGAAATGCAGGAAACCAATGTAAATGGCGTATTCTATTGCTGTAAAATGGCATTACCCTCTATGAAAAAACAAGAATTGGGTCACATTATCAATATTGCATCAACTGCCGCTTTAGAAGGAATGCCACAAGTAGCCGCCTATTGCGCCACCAAATGGGCTGTTAAAGGCTTTAGCGAATCACTATTTAGAGAGGTACGCGATTTTAAAATAAAAGTTACTTGCATTTATCCAGGCTCTGTTAAAACAGATTTTTTTAGAAATAGTCCTGGCATAAAACCGCACAATTATATGCTTATGCCAGAAGATGTAGCAGCCAATATTGTTTATGCGCTTAAAATGCCAGATAATTTCCATACTGTCAATTTAGAAATAAGACCTTTACAACCCAAAGGGCCTAAAAATAATTAAACACTCAAACCTAGTATTGGTAAGCACTTACATTTATCTTTATAAAATGTGCAACAAAATTTTAGACTTTAATTGAGTAATATTTTTTGTAACCCTTACTTTTACAGCAAAAAAAATACGAAATACAATGCCAACTTTACGTTTTAATGCTCTAAAAACAGCCCTCAACAGAAATTCAGTATTGGTGAAAGCACCTGCTGATAAAATTTCTGACTTTTACAACAGCAATGTTTTTAACGACAGTGCCATGAAAAATTTCTTAAGTAAGGAAGCCTATGAAGCTGTTTCAAGAGCAGTAAAAATGGGTGAAAAAATTGATAGAAATATTGCAGATGCGGTTGCCGCTGGCATGAAAAACTGGGCTATGAGCAGAGGTGTTACCCATTATACACATTGGTTTCAACCACTTACTGGTGCAACAGCCGAAAAACACGATGCTTTTTTTGAACCAACAGAAGATGGAAGGGCAATGGAAAAATTCGCTGGTGGCGCATTGGTACAACAAGAACCAGATGCAAGTAGTTTTCCTAACGGAGGTATTAGAAACACCTTTGAAGCAAGGGGTTACACTGCATGGGATCCTTCATCTCCAGCATTTATTATGGAAGAAAGTAATGGCAAAACATTATGTATTCCTACCATTTTTGTTGCTTACACAGGTGAGGCATTAGATTTTAAAGCCCCTTTATTAAAAGCCTTACATGCTATGGAAAATGCGGTTGTAAGTGTGTGTGCAAATTATTTTGATAAAAATGTAACCAAGGCATCTGCTAGTTTAGGAATTGAGCAAGAATACTTTTTAATAGATGAAGCCATGTACTATGCCCGTCCTGATTTGATGCTAAGTGGCCGTACACTTTTAGGCCATGCTCCAGAAAAAGGACAACAGCTTGAAGACCATTATTTTGGATCAATACCGCCAAGGGTGCATGACTTTATGGTTGACTTTGAAACAGAAGCATATAAATTAGGTATTCCATTAAAAACCCGACATAATGAAGTAGCACCTGGTCAATTTGAGTGTGCACCCAATTTTGAAGAGGCCAACCTTGCCGTTGACCATAATCAGTTGTTGATGGACTTAATGGAAAAAGTAAGTCAGCGCCATGGACTAAAAGTTTTACTGCACGAAAAACCCTTTGCTGGTGTAAATGGAAGCGGCAAACACAATAACTGGAGCTTAATTACCAATACTGGTGTTAATTTATTAGCTCCTACTAAAAACCCTGAAACCAATTTACAGTTCCTTACTTTTTTTGTAAATGTAATAAAAGCAGTAAAAGACAATGCTGACTTACTGCGTGCTTCTATAGCAACTGCCAGTAACGACCACAGGTTAGGTGCTAACGAAGCTCCTCCTGCCATAATGAGTATTTTCATTGGCAGTCAAATGACAAATATTTTAGATTCCATTCTAAATGACAAGTCAACTACCAAAGTATCTACCAAGTCAAAACAAGCCATAACTGTAATAAAAATACCAGATATTCTTTTAGATAATACAGACAGAAATAGAACATCCCCATTTGCATTTACTGGTAATAAATTTGAGTTTCGTGCAGTAGGATCAAGTGCCAATTGCGCCAACGCAATGATTGTGTTGAATACCGTAATGGCTGACCAACTAAATAAATTTAAGGTAGATGTAGATGCCCTAATTAAAAAAGGAAAGAACAAAGAAGATGCTATACTAAGTATTTTAAAAATATACTATAAAGAAAGTAAACATATATTATTTGAAGGAAACGGATATAGTGAAGAATGGGTAAAAGAAGCAGCAAAAAGAGGTTTAGCCAATGTAAAAACAACCCCAGAAGCATTAAATGCTTATATTTCAAAAAAATCAAGTGATTTATTCATTAGAAATAAAATATTTAGTAAAATAGAACTAGAGGCCCGCTATGAAATTATGCAAGAACTCTATGTTAAAAAAATTGATATTGAAGCAAAAACAATAGCTCAACTAGTTACCTCTCAAGTAATTCCTGCCGCTATTGAATACCAAAGCAGGCTAGCAACAAATGTGCAGGCACTAAAAGGGGCGGGATTAACAAAAACTAGCTACCAAACACAACTTAAAACAATAGAAACCATTTCAAGCCATATAAAGAGTATTCATGATAATGTAGAAAAAATGACAAGCGAAACTAATAAAGCCCACCATGCGGAAAATACCCACAAGGCGGCATTGGCTTTATGTCATAAAGTAAAACCACTCTTTGATGAAATAAGAAATGCTAGTGACTCACTTGAATTCATTGTAGACGATACATTATGGCAATTACCTAAATACCGCGAAATGCTATTTATTAAATAAACCAAGCAAATAATGCCTCTTTAAAAGCCATATAATTGATGATTATATGGCTTTCCTCTTTTAAAATGCCTCTTTATTAGCACTTTATTTTTTTGTAAATAACAAAAAAAACATTGTTTTACACGTTAAAATGTATAAAATTGCGTTTATCCTAAACTAATAGTAACCTATTATAAAAATGAAACAAAATTACTTAGTAAAACTTGCAGGATTTGTATTGCTATTGTCTTCCCTATTGTTAGCATGCAAAGGCGGTGGTGGTGGTGATATAAAAGCCGCTAGGGAAAAATTTAGCAAGCTTGAATACGCAGCTGCTGCTGATATTTACAAACAAGTGTATGGAAAAAGCAAAGTCAAAGAAATAAAGAAAGAAGCTGCATTTTACGCAGCTGAATGCTATCGCTTATCAAATAATTGGACTGCAGCAGAAAGTTGGTACACAAAAGCCACTCAGCAAGACCCAACTAATGCAGAGGCAAAGTATCGCCAAATTCAGGCGTTGAAGTTTTCAGAAAAGTACGTAGAATCGATTACGGAAGCCAACAAGTATAAAAAAAGCGTTGGTAGCGACCCAAAAATAGATTTAGAGGATTGTGGTAGTTCAAATGCCCAAAAATGGAAATCGGAGAAAACGCGCTACGTAATAGAAAACGTTGCAAGGTTAAATACCAAATGGAGCGATTTTGCTCCTATGTATTACAAAAAAGACCAATTATTCTTTTCTAGTGATCGCTTAGAAGTTGGTGTAAGTGGCAAAGACAAATATGGTTGGTTTAATAATGGCTATTGCGATATATACACAACTACCTTAAAATACAATAAAAAGAAAAAAGACCAAATTGATAACTACAGTAATCCAGTATTAATTGATAAAAAAACTGTAAACGGAAAATGGAATGATGGAACCGTTTGTTTCGATGCAAAATTTACCACCATGTATTTTACCAAATGTAATTACGGTGAAAAAAATGATGGCAAAGGTGCTCATTGCAGAATATATGAAACAAAACTAAGTGGTTCGGAGTGGAGTGTTCCTGTTGCTTTACCATTTAGTACAGATTCTTTTGATTGTGGTCAACCTTTCCTTAACAAGGATGGAACAATACTATATTTCTCTAGTAATATGCCTGGAAGTACGCCCAAAAGTGTAAGCAGTGCAGAAAATCCCGAAGGAACTATTCTAAGTAAAGATATTTGGATGGTGAGCTTTAGCAAAAGGGGAAATACTTGGGGCGATCCTGTTAATCTTGGTTCTCTTATCAATACCGATGGAGATGAAGGCTTTCCTTTTCAACATGAGGACGGTACACTTTACTACTCATCAAACGGCAAATGTGGTATGGGCGGCTTTGACATTTTTTATACCAAAGGAGAAGGAACGGACTGGAGTGATCCATTAAATATGAAATACCCCATTAATTCTGGAGCAGATGATTTTGGTATTATTATTTCCAAAGACAAAGAAAGTGGCTTCTTTTCTTCTAATAGGTTAAATAGTAGCAAAGGAAGTGACGATATATACAGATTTACCAAAACACCATTGGTATTTAATTTGAGTGGTGTTGCGCGTAATATGAAAACCAAAGCTATTTTACCTAATACAGTAATTACTTTTACAAATAGCACAGATACAGGAAAATTAACGGTGATAACCGATCAATTAGGAGGGTATAAAATTCCCTTAAAAGCAGGAACTGATTACGAGTTTTTCGGGTCAAAACAACTTCATTATGACAGTAAATTCTATGATGTAACAACCAAAGGTATAGAAGTATCTACTGATTTAGTGCAAGATTTAGAATTAAATCCATTAGATCTTGAAACATTCACTGTTAGAGGAATTTTCTACGATTTAGACATGGCCAATATACGTCCACGCTCTGCGGAAATATTAGACTCATTAATATTGGTAATGAATAAATATCCCATGTTAAAATTTGAACTAGGCTCACATACCGATTGTAGAGCAGATTCTTTTTACAATATTAAATTATCTCAAAGACGTGCTGATTCTTGTGTAGGCTATTTAATTAGTCATGGCGTTGATTCTGGACGCCTAGTGTCTCGTGGGTATGGAGAAAATGACTTGGAACTAAAAGAATGTAATTGTGAAGGGCCTAATGAAAGAATAGAAGGGCAAAGATGTAGTGAAGACCAACACCAACAAAACAGAAGAACTACCGTAAAGGTAATAGATATAAATTATGTACCCCCAGTAAAAACAAAACCTACAAGCCCTATAAATAAAGGAACACCGCCAACTCAAAGGGTGAGACCAGGAACAACACCACCTCCTAGGAAATAGGAAATAAAAAACCGATAGCTTTATAAACTATCGGTTTTTTTATGCAGTAAACTGCTGTAGATGTTTAGCCTTTGCTGAAAGCATTTGCAATGCTATTTGCAATTGACTTAAACTCTTCCTGACTCAAACTCAATTTGGGGTTGCTAAAATTCATTTCTGAAATTGTATTGAAC